>DATFQL010000015.1:0-20957 GCA_035264305.1 Candidatus Limnocylindrales bacterium
GAGCGCGCCTCGTACACCCCGGGCTCGGCCGCGCGGAGCGAGATGGCGTCGGCGAGTGAGATCTCCGCCGGCACGTACCCGCCGAGGGCGTCATGCGCCGAGGTCTGGTCGGTCACGACGTCGAACCGCTCGCCGGCCTTCGCCCAACCGGGCTCGATCTCGGCGGCGTTGCCCACCAGCGCGATCGACCTCGCCTCGCCGGCCGCGGCCCACGCCCGCGCGATCGCAAGCGCCTCCGACGGATCGTGCGTGATCGCGTCCACGTAGCCGATCTCCAGGCGGCGCCGCGCACGGACCTCGTCGACCTCGATCGCGAGGCAGACGCCCTCGTTCATCGTGACCGCGAGCGGCTGCGCGCCGCCCATTCCGCCCAGCCCCGCCGTGAGCGTGACCGTGCCGCGGAGCGTCCCGCCGAAGTGCCGTCGTGCGAGCTCCGCGAACGTCTCGTACGTGCCCTGGAGGATCCCCTGCGTGCCGATGTAGATCCACGACCCAGCGGTCATCTGGCCGTACATCATCAGCCCCTGCCGCTCGAGCTCCCGGAAGTGCTCCCAGGTCGCCCACTTCCCGACGAGGTTCGAGTTGGCGATGAGCACGCGCGGCGCCCACTCGTGCGTCCGGAACACCGCGACGGGCTTGCCCGACTGCACGAGCAGGGTCTCGTCGTCCTCGAGCCGGCGGAGCTCGCGGACGATCGCGTCGAACGCGTCCCACGACCTCGCCGCGCGACCGGTTCCGCCGTACACGACGAGGTGGTCGGGGTCCTCGGCGACCTCGGGATCGAGGTTGTTCATGAGCATCCGCAGGACCGCTTCCTGCTGCCATCCCCGCGTGGACAGCTGCGTGCCCCGCGGGGCACGGACGGGACGCGGGCCCGAGACGGGTGCGCCTGGTGTCTGCGTCGTCATCGCGCCCGAGTCTACGCGTGCGGCCAATTCACGGTCCCGGGCCCCCCGCGACGTCCGTCCGATTAGGGACGGAGGCCGGCCATGAGCTGCTCCCCGAACCGGCCCTCGCCGATCGAGAACAGCGAGACGATGACGTTCCGCCCCGGGATCGAGGCGTGGTACACGGTGAGCCCGCCGGCACACCTGCTGATGTAGACGGTCCGGCCGCTGATCGTCGTCTCCGCGTTCGTCGCGACGCCGCCCGCCTGCGCGCACGCACCCTCGTTGTACGTCTCGCGCCAGTCGGCGAAGAACGTGTCGTCGAGGACACCGGCGCGGATCTGCGCGACGACGCCGGACGCGAGGTCGGTTGGCGTGGTGACGACCGCGAACGCCGCGCGCTCTGCGTGCTCGGCGAATGCGTCGTCCCGCACCGCCTCGTCGAACGAGGTCTCCTCGGCCAGGACCGGGGTGTCCTCGACCTCGGCCGGGAGGATCGCCAGGAGGCTGTCGTCGCGCACGACGGTCTCGGGCGATGTCCCGGCGGCGCCGCTCGCCGTGGCGCCTGCGCGTTGGACGGGAGACGCCGTCGGCGCAGGCGCGTCACTCGCTGCCTGGCCGGCCGGCGAAGCCGCGGGTACGGGCTGATCAGTCGCTGTCGGAACAGGGGTCGGGCTGCACCTCGCGACAACGAGCGCGAGCGCGGCGACGCCGAGGAACGGAACGGCCGCGGCGCGGCCCCTCATTCGAGCTCGCGACGCATGACGGGGAAGCGGTCGTCGGGTGCCGCCATGACGAACCTGAGCCCTTCCCAGAACGCGGGCGTCGCCGCGCTCGTCGCGTCCTCGCGCGCGCCGCGCTCGGGATACGTCTCCACGGCCGCGAAGCCACGGCCCGCGAGGTCGTCGCACACCGCCTCGACGAGCGTCGCGGCCAGCCCCCGGTCCCGCGCGTCCCGGGTCGTGGCGATGCACGTGATCACCGCCGGCAGCGGCGAGTCCGGCAGCCGTGGATACAGCTCGCGCGCGCGGAGGGCGCGCGGGTACGCCGACAGCGGTCCGAACTGCGTGTAGGCGGCCGGCTCGTCGTCCTCGAGCAGCACCTTGGCGTACGAGCCGAAGACGGCAAGCCCCCGGGCGAGGAGGCGCAGCTTCGGCGGCGCGTCGGTCGAGACGCTCGGGCGGGTCTTGGGCGCCGGCGCAAACGGATTGAAGGCGGGCTCGTCGTCGCCCGTCGCGAACGGGTTGAACGCCGCCTTGCGCGCCGGCGCAAACGGGTTCGCCACCGGCTCGTCCGCGCGCTCGTCCCCGAACGGGTTGTGGGTTGCGGTGCGGGTCCCGGCGGCTGGCGCCGCCGGAGCGGCACCGGGAAGCCACGAGGCGCGCGCGGCCTTCGAGCCGCGGTCCGCGTCCTCCCAGTAGTCGCACGACCGATGGTCGAACCCGCGGTCCGCGCACGGCGGGAGGAGCCGGAACGTGGCGTCGTCGGTGACGTCGACGATCCGGATGGCCATCGCCGCAGTCTACGGGAGGTCGCGCCCGATCCGGCGCTGAGGCATGCCACCGCGACGTCGACGTCCGGCCGGGCGCCTCAGCGCGGGAGGTCGGCGAGGTCGGCGAGGGCACCCACGCTGACGAGCCGCAGGACGGCCGCCATGTCGGGGCCCGGTTCGCGGTCGCCATCGAGGACCGGGACGACCTCACGGATCCTGCGATGGGCCTCTGCGACGCCCGCTCCGGGCGCGGGCGCCGCGCCGCTGTCTCGAGCGAGCGCCCGCAGTCGCAGGTCGAGGGCCTGGGCCCCGGCGAGCAGCTCGATCGCGACGATCTGCTGGACGTGCCCGAGCACCGTGCGGGCGTGGCGCGCGGCCGTCGCTCCCATCGACACGTGGTCCTCCTGATTGGCGGAGGTCGGGATCGAGTCGGCGGTCGACGGGTGCGCCAAGACCTTATTTTCGGACGCGAGCGCCGCGGCGGTGTACTGGACGATCATCAGCCCGCTGTTCCGCCCCGGATCGGGCGTGAGGAACGCCGGCAGCCCGCCGTTCAGCCGCGGGTCCACGAGCAGGGCCGTCCGCCGCTCCGAGATCGACCCGAGCTCCGCCAGGGCGAGCTTCGCGAGGTCGAGTGCGAGCGCGATCGGCTCCCCATGGAAGTTGCCGCCGCTGATCACCAGCCCCCCGCCCGTCGCGATGGCGTCGGTCGGGACCTCGCCGCCGGACGGGAACACGAGCGGGTTGTCGGTCGCCGAGTTGAGCTCGATGTCGAGGACGCGGCGCAGGTGGTCGAACGCGTCCCGCGCGGCGCCATGGACCTGCGGCACGCAACGCAGCGAGTACGGGTCCTGGACCTTGTGCGAGGACGCGTGATGGGCAGCCTGCAGGCCGGAGTCGCGCAGCAGGTGCCGCAGCTCGGCCGCGACCGCGACCTGCCCGGGATGCGGACGCGCCAGCTGGTACGGGGCCGCATAGGCGACCTCTGTTCCGAGCATCGCCTCGACGGACATGGCGGCCGCGACCGAGGCCGTCCGAGCGAGACGGTCCGCGTCCGCAAGGAGCAGGGCGCCGAGCGCAGACATCAGCTGCGTCCCGTTGAGCAGCGCGAGGCCTTCCTTCGGCTCGAGCGCGAGCGGCTCGAGACCGTGCTCCCGTAGCGCGACGAGCGCGGGCACGACCTGGCCACCGGCCTCGACGTGGCCGCGCCCGACCAGCGGCAGCGCGAGATGGGCGAGCGGGGCGAGATCGCCGGAGGCGCCGACGCTCCCCTGCTCGGGCACGACCGGATGGATGCCGAGCTCCAGGAATGCGCAGATCCGGTCCACGAGCAGGGGCCGGCAGCCGGAATGCCCGAGCGCGAGCGTGTTGGCCCGGAGGAGGAGCATCGCGCGGACGACCTCGCGCGGAAACGCTCGCCCGACACCCGCCGCGTGCGAGGCGAGCAGGTTCTCCTGGAGCGCGGTAGCGTCCTCCGCCGGGATGAACGTCGTCGCCAGGTCGCCGAACCCGGTGGTCACGCCGTATACGACCTCGCCGCGCTCGACGAGGGCGCCGATCACGTCCCGCGCCTCCTGCATGCGCACGCGCGCGTCGAGGTCCAGCCTCGCCCGTGCCCCGTGCCGCGCCACGGCTTCGACGTCAGCGACCGTGAGGTCCGCGCCGGTCAGCACGAGGAGGTCGTCACCGCGCCTCGAGACCGACCGGTCTGGTACGAATTGGGCATCGGTCACGCGACCGAGCATAGGCTACCCTTCCGCCCGTGTTCGACTTCCTGAACGGTCCGGTCCGGGACCTCGTGACCGCGATCTACGAGGCCGTCGGATACGTCGGCGTCGCCCTGTGGGTCGCCATCGAGAGCGTCGTCATCCCGATCCCGTCCGAGCTCGTGCTCCCGTTCGCGGGCTTCCTCGCCGCGGACCCGTCCTCGGTTGAACCCCTCACCGGGCGGCCATGGACGATCCCGCTCCTCGTCGCGGCGGCGACGGTCGGGTCGCTGGCCGGGGCCCTCGTCGCCTATGCGATCGGCTATTACGGCGGTCGACCCGCGTTGCTGCGGTGGGGTGGCTACGTCCGCTTCACCGAGCGCGACCTGGACCGGACTGAGTCGTTCTTCGTCCGGTGGGGCGCCGCGGCGAGCTTCCTCGGCCGGATGGTCCCCGTCGTCCGGTCGCTCGTGTCGTTCGGCGCCGGCGTCGCGCGCATGCCGCTGGCGCCGTTCATGCTGTTCACCGTGCTCGGCTCGATCCCCTGGAACCTCGCCCTCGTGCTCGGCGGGTACGCCCTGGGCGAGCACTGGGCGGCCGTCGAGGAGGTCCTCGCGAGATACGAGTACGTCGCAATCGCGGCCCTCGCGCTCGTCGCGCTCGGGTGGGTCTGGCTGCGGTTCGTGAAGCCGCGGCTCGGCCCCCCGGAGATGGCCGACTGACCGGTGCTCGCGTTCATCGACGAGATCGTCATCCCGTTCCTCCAGCAGCTGTACGGAGCGCTCGGGTACCTCGGCGTCGGGCTCGCGATGGCGATCGAATCGGCGATGGTTCCCCTTCCCTCGGAGCTCATCCTCCCGTTCGCCGGGTTCATGGTGTCCGACCCGACCCAGATCGAGCCGATCACCGGTCAGCCGTGGAACTTCTGGATCGTCGTCATCGTGGCGACGATCGGGAACACGCTCGGGTCCCTCGTCGCGTACGGGATCGGGGCGTGGGGCGGCCGCCCGTTCCTCGAGCGCTACGGGCGATACCTGCTGATCCGCGAGCACGAGATCGAGGCCGCCGACCGGTTCTTCGAGAAGTACGGTGCCGCGACCGTCTTCTTCGGCAGGCTCCTGCCCATCGTCCGTACGTTCATCTCGTTCCCGGCCGGCGTGACGCGGATGCCGCTCGGGAAGTTCATCATCTACTCGACCGCCGGTGCGCTCCCATGGTCCATCGCGCTCGTGTACGCCGGTGTCGTCCTCGGCGAGAACTGGGTCGAGATCCGGGAGATGCTGAAGCCGTTCGACCTTTTGATCGCGGTGCTCGTCGGGCTCCTGTTCATCGGCCTGCTCTGGTGGCGGCTCGGCATGCCGGGACGCCCGAAACGGGCCGTGGGCGCGGATCCCGGCAGCACGCGCGCGGATCCCGGCGCGTAGGCGGAGCCGCTGCTTCCGGAGCGGAGCCGCGCTACTCCCAGGGCAGGGTGTCGGGACCTCGAAGGTGGCCGAGGTCGTTGCCCACGATGAGCTTCGCGTCCGACGGCCCTTCGCCATCCTCCCAGCGCAGCACCGTCAGGTTTGCCTGCCCCTGCACGAAGCGTTTCCGGTAGTCGCGGACATCAGTGCCGAGGGCGACACAGAGGAGCACCCGGTTCGTCGAGCTGTGCCCGACGGCGAGCACGGGGCGATCGGCCGGGGCGGGAGCCGGGCCTCCGGGCGCGGTCGCGGCCCGAAACGATGCCTTGGCATGCCACGCCCGGTGCTCCTCGATGAGGTCGTCGAGGAACGACCGGACCCGGTCCGCGACATCGTTGCCAGACTCGCCGCCCGGGCACGCCAGCCGGTCGGGCGCGAGCTCCCACTCGCGACGCGCCTCGCGGGCGCGCTCCTCGATCTGGGCGTATGTGAGCCCCTCCCAGTCGCCGTAGTCCATCTCCTTGAGACGGGGGTCGGCCTCGAGCTTCGCTCCGCGCCCGATGATCTCGGCCGTCTCGCGCGCACGGAACAGGGGGCTGGTCACGACGCGGTCGAACCGGACCGCCGAGAGCCGGCGTGCGAGCGCTTCCGCCTGCCGCCGGCCGGCATCGTTGACGGACACGTCGATCCGCTGGCCGAGGTGCTGCTCGGGATCGGACCGATCGGTCAGGCCGTGGCGGGTAAGGACGAGCGTCAGCATCGCGCCCAGTCTAGGGAACGCGAGCGCGCGCCGATCGCCGACAATCCGACGGCATGACCGACCAGCGCCGTGACAGGCCGATGCCACCTCCACCACCCGGGACCCCGGCGTTCCACCCGCGCGGAACGCTCGTCGCTGGAGGCCTGGGCGGGGCGCTCCAGCGGGCGACCTGGGTCAGCGGCATCGTCTCGATCCTCGTGACGCTCATCCTCGTCACGGCCCTCGGCGACCGCTATTCGGTCGTCCTCGCGCCCGTCGTGGCCGTGCTCGCGACCGTGGTGGGCGTCGGGCTCGCGTTCCTGACCATGCCGTCCCGCTCCCGGCGCGCGTTCGAGACGTTCGCCTGGCTCGGGAGGCGGGAGATCAACCGGTTCCGGGAGCGCACCGGCTCGAACGTCCCCACGGATCCGGGCAGCGTCGAGCAGTGGCTGCGCGACAACCCGCGCTCGCCGGCGACGGCGTTCCCCCGGTTGGAGCTGCTCGCCATGCTGGGCCGGACCGACGAGGCCTTCGCCGAGCAGGCGCTGATGCCGCCGCCCGGCACGGACGCCGAGGCGGTCGAGCACGCGCTCGCGCGGCGATTCACGGCGTTCATCGCCACGGGCCAGCCGGAGGAGTCCGAGCTCGATGCCCTCGAGGCCCGGCTGCCCCGCGACAGCGACGCCGCGCTCGAGCTCGCGGTGGCGCGGGCGATCGGCGAGGCCCGGGTTCGGCGCGCCGCGGGACGCGACGACTGGCGCGACCCGATGCTCGCGGTGCGCCCGAGGCTCGGCCGGGACGCGACGATGACGATGGTTCGCGACGTGTGGTGGAAGCTCGCGTTGACGGAGCTTCTCCTCGCGCTGGGGATCGCGCTCATCCTCGCCTTGTGGCGGTGACATCCGCGGCGTGCCGCGATGGCGTGGGAGAATGGCCGTGATGACCGATCCCCAGGGCACGCCCGAATCGCATTCGGAGAAGGACCACGCCCCCGACACGCACGGCGCGGCGTCCGGCCACGCCGACGGAGCCCACGGTCATGACGAGCACGGGCACGGCGAGACAGGTCTCGGTCCCATCGACTGGCGCATGTGGGCCGCGGGGATCGCGGGGGCCGTCGTCGCGGTGGTCGTGACAGCCGCGTTCGTCGTCGCGACCGCCTTCTCGTTCGGTGCCTGACGGCCGCTCGACCGCTCCGCGGAACGCGGGCTACGCGGCAGCCAGCCGCCTCGTCAGAACAGCCCGACGACGTTCCCGTCCGCATCGATGTCGATGCGCTCGCCGCCCGGGCGGCTGTTGAGCCCGGGCATCGTCCGCATCTCACCCGCGATGGGCGTGATGAAGCCCGCGCCCGCCGCGAGCCGGATCTCGCGGATCTGCACGCGGAACCCGCTCGGCCGGCCCAGCAGCTTCGGGTTGTCGGACAGGCTGTACTGCGTCTTCGCCATGCAGATCGGCAGACGCCCGAAGCCCATCTCCTCGTATTGGGCGAGCTGGCGCTTGGCGGCGGGGAGGTAGTCGACGCCGTCGGCGCCATAGAGCCGGGTCGCGATCGTGTCGATCTTCGTCGCGAGGGGCGCCTCGTCGGGGTACAGCAGCCTGAACCCCGGAGCTCCCTCCTCGGCGGCGGCCCAGACGGCCTCGGCCAGGTCCTCGGCACCCTCCCCGCCATCGACGAAGTGCCGGGCGACAACCGCGTCTCGCGCCCCGGCGGCGAGCGCGACCTCGCGCACGGCCTCGATCTCTGCCGCCGTGTCGGTGGGGAACGCGTTGATCGCGACGACGACGGGCACCCCGAACTCGAGCACGTTCTCGATCTGCTTGACGAGGTTGGCACCGCCCACGCGCACGGCGTCGGGGTTGTCCGCGAGGAGGGCCGGGTCGAGTGGCTTGCCGGCGACGATCCGGCCGACCCCGCCGTGCATCTTGAGGGCCCGGATCGTCGCGACCATGACGGCCGCGTCGGGTCGAAGGCCGGATGCCCTGCACTTCAGGTCGAAGAACTTCTCGGCGCCCATGTCGGCCCCGAAGCCGGCCTCGGTCACGACGATGTCCGTCGTGGCGAGCGCGGCCCGATCGGCGAGGACGCTGTTGTTCCCGTGCGCGATGTTCGCGAACGGGCCGCAGTGCACGAACGCGGGTCCGCCCTCGAGCGTCTGGAGCAGGTTCGGCTTGATCGCGTCCTTGAGCAGCACGGTCATCGCGCCCGCGACCTTGAGGTCCTCCGCGGTGATCGGGGTGCCGTCGCGGCGGGTGGCCAGCACGACGCGGCCCAGGCGGGCGCGGAGGTCATGGATGTCGGACGCGAGCGCAAGGATCGCCATCACCTCGGAGCCGACCGTGATCACGAACTGCGACGAGCGCGCGTACCCGTTCTCGGCGCCGCCGAGGCCGACGACGACTTCGCGCAGCGCCCGATCGCTGATATCGACGACCCGCGGCCACAGGATCCGATTCGCGTCGACTGCCAGCTCGTTGCCATGGTGGACGTGGTTGTCGATGAACGCCGCGGCGAGGTTGTGCGCGGCGCCGATCGCGTGGACGTCACCCGTCAGGTGGAGGTTGAAGTCCTCCATGGGGATGACCTGGCTGTAGCCACCGCCGGCGGCGCCGCCCTTGATCCCGAACACCGGGCCGAGGCTGGGCTGGCGGATCGTGACGGCCGCGCGTCGCCCGATCCGGTTCAGGCCCTGGGCGAGTCCGACGACGGTCGTGCTCTTTCCTTCCCCGAGCGGGGTCGGCGTCATGCCCGTCACGACGACGTACTTCCCGCGCGCGTTGGTCGCCTCGAGGCGACGGATCCCCTCGATGGTGACCTTCGCCTTGGTGCCGCCGTACAGCTCCACCTCGTCGTCCGCGAAGCCGAGGTCGCCAGCAACCTCCGCGATCCGCCGCGGCGCCGCCGACCGGGCGATGTCGAGGTCGGACGGGAACGGGGCGGTTGAGGTCACGGCCGGCTCCCGGCGAGCTGCACGAGCGAGCTGCCGCGGGCGCCTGCCACCTGCGCCTGGTCCTGCGCGGCGCGCACGAGATGCGTGAGCAGGAGCGCGTTGGTGACGGGGCCGACCCCACCGGGGACCGGCGTGATGGCGGACACGACCTCGCTCGCCGACTCGAAGTCCACATCGCCGACGAGCTGGTCATCGACGACGTTGATGCCGACGTCGACCACGACCGCCCCGGGGTTGAGCATCGACCCGGTGATGAGCCGCGGGGACCCCGCCGCGACGACGAGGATCTCGGCGTCCTTCGTGTGGCTCGCGAGATCGGCCGTCTGCCTGTGGCAGACGGTCACCGTGGCATGCTCGCGCATCAGCAGCAGCGCGGCAGGCTTGCCGACGACGTTCGATCGACCGACGACGACCGCCCGCTTGCCGGCGAGCGCGATCCCCGAGCGCTTCAGCAGCTCGACCGCCGCGTGCGCGGTCGTCGGGAGGAAGCCCTCGTATCCGAGCGTCATCAGGCCGACGTTCCTCGGGTGAAGGCCGTCGATGTCCTTCGCGGGATCGAGCGTGTCGATGACGGTCGACAGGGGGATGCGCCTGGGGAGCGGCATCTGGACGATGACGCCCGCGACGAGCGGGTCGCGGTTGAGTCGCTCGATCTCGGTTCGGACGGCGGTCGACGATGCTCGGCCCGGGATCTCGACGAGCCGGCCCTCGATCCCGACCTTGGCGCACGACTTGAGGATCTGGTTGAGGTACACGGCGGAGGGTGCGTCGCGTCCGACGATGAGGACCGCCAGGGCCGGCGCGTAGCCATGGCGGCCGCGGAACGCCGCAACGTCGCGCTCGACGGTCGCGCGGATCTCGGCGGCGATCGGCGCCCCGAGCAGGAGCCTCGGCCCTTTGCCGGCTGCAGACGTCACTCGGGATGAGCTTCCAAGGGCTCCCGCGGCTCGCCGCCGCGGACGACCTCGCGCAGGATGTCCGCCTGGCGCTCGATCTGGTCGGCGAGGTCCTCCGTCCGCACGAGCAGCTCGCGCGCGGCGCCCTCGTCCCCGATGGCGGGCAGGTTGACGAAGACGTTCGCGGCGGCCGCCCGGGTCGCGGCGACCGACAGTAGCGCGGCGACCTCGAGGTCGGAGCTCGCGTTCCGGTTGCTTCGGCCGGCCAGGGCCTCCGCGTACCCGACGACCTCGCTACATGCCTGCACGGTACGGAACGGCACGTCGGATGCGCCGCGGGCCGCCTGGCGGATCGCCGCGTCCCGGTTCTGGCGCTCGTGGTCGGTATCACGTGGCAGCTTCATCGCCGCGCCGTAGGACGCGTACGCCGCGGCATCCTCGTCGGCGAGGGTCAGGAACCGGTCGGCGAGGCCACGTGCTGCCGTGATGACCTCCGCGTGGAGCGCGCCGTGCTCCGCATACTTCGGCCGGTCCTGCGAGAGCGACGCGACCATCGCCACGAGCCCGGCCGCGAGGCTGCCGGCGATCGCCGCGGCACTGCCGCCACCGGGCACGGGCTCGGCGGATGCCAGGCGGTCAATGAAGGTGGCGACGGTCATGTCGCCGAAGCGCGTGCTCGGATCCACGGCCCGATTGTAGGGACAGGGTTCTATCCGGGCGCGTGCGGGGTGCGTCCCACGGGTCCGGCGCCGGTCGTCGCTCTGGCGGATCCATGCTCGCCAACCTTGACGGCTCGACGAGCATCTAGCAGACACCGGGGGTGGAGCTCGTCACGAAAAGCAGTGCTGATGCCGTCTGCGATCGTTCGGGTCACAGAGGTCGTCGACCTCGACGGTGTGCGACAGGTGCGTGCGGCGCGCGCGGGAGATGCGCACGCTTTCGAGCTGCTCGCCGGGACCGTCCTTCCGTCCGCGTACCGCCTGTCAGCGGCCATCCTGGGGAGCCAGGTCGACGCGGCCGACGCGACCCAGAACGCATTGATCGCCGCGTGGCGTGAGCTGCCGAACCTGCGGAATGACGGTGCGTTCGAGCCGTGGTTCCGCCGGATCCTCGTCAACGAGTGCCGGATGCAGCTCCGTCGCCGCTCCCGCTCACGGGAGCTGCCCAACGCCGAGGAGGCGGCGGCGGTCGTGCCGGACATCGCGTCGGCGGCGGCGCTCGCTCGCATCGAAGCGCTCGACAGCCTCGAAGGTGCGTTCGAGCAGCTCGAGGCGGATGACCGGGTCGTCGTGGCCCTCCACTACCTGCTCGATCGCCCGATCGCCGAGATCGCCGATGTCCTCCACATGCCGAATGGCACCGTGAAGTGGCGACTGCATCGGGCTCGCGAGGTCCTGCATCGGGCCCTGGAGAACCAGTCATGACGACGCCCGATCGGACCGAAGAGCTGGTGCGCGCGATGCTCGCGCGTCGCGCCGGTGGCACCGTGCCGGACTGGCTGCTCGCCGAGACCATGCGGCAGGTGGTTCAGGGCCGGCAGTCGCGTCGGCGGGCATCCGGCCCGTTCGGCGGGCCCGACGGTGCGCGCCTCGCGCTGATCGCAGCCGTGGCGCTCTCACTGCTCGCGCTCGCCTCCGTTCTTGCCGCCGGCGCGTTCCTGCGGCGTGACGACGACCTGCTGGAGCCGCCGGCCCTCGTCGTCGATGGTCCGTCGCCGAGTGGTGCGTCGGACGCGTCGTTCACACCGGAGGCATCGGGCGACACCCACTTCCCGCCGTCGACACCGGCCGCCGCGGAGTCCGTCGTTGTGCCCGCGACGGCGAAACCGGTCGCCGACGTGCTCAACACAGACAGCCTGGCGGTGGTGACTCCCGACGGGGACGGCCTGCGGGTGCGCAGCCAGCCGGGGCTGGCCGCCGATTCCACACGCCTGGAACCGCTGCTCGCGTCCGGCACGAGGGTGCTGATCGTCGGCGGGCCCGTACAGGCGGACGGCTTCGCGTGGTACGAGGTGCTCGTGGACCCAGGACAGGAGGACTTGTTCGGCTGGGTTGCGGCTGGAAAGGACGCCAACGTTTGGATCCGGGCGGATCCGCCGGATTGTCCTGACGCCTTGGACGTACCCGCCCTCCGGGCAACACCCACTCTGGAGTTGTTCGTGTGCTTCGGCAGCGCGCCGCTCACGATGCGGACCTCGTCGCCATTGCTTGGCTGGAACGCGGACACAGGAGACCCGACCGAGACGAGCGCCCGCCCGTGCGCCGACGGCTCGTGCGGCGAGCCAGTCTGGATGTACGACACCGCGCTCCTGACGCGGTGGCGCGACGGAGACACGTCCGTCCCCGCCGCAATCGAGGGCGACAAGCTCGCGATCATGAACACGCACGGCCCGCTCACGCCGATCCGGGTCACGATCGCCCTCGATGCGCCGAGCGCCCAGGAATGTCGCCCTCCGGAACGGTCGGACCAGTCGACATCGGAAGCCGTCATCAGATGCAGGCTGCGATTCGTCGTCCTGGACGCAGCGCCTGGGCGGCCCGAGGTGTTCGAGAACACACTGGCGACGAGCGATACAGACATTGAGGTTTGGGGCGCCCCCGGTGGCGACGACGCGAATGTCGCCTACACCATCCCGGCCGTTGCCGCGTTCTACGTGGACGAGATCCGGCCGGCGTCGGCGGACGACGCGTGGGTCGCGGTGACGCCTGAGGACGAAGCAATCGGAGCCTATGGGTGGGTATATGCCGGCCCGGGCGAACCTCGGCTTCAGACGATCACCGTGGAGTGCCCCGGTCCGGACGCACCGGGCGAGCTCGAGGCACTGTCGCCCGTGCGGCGCCTGGTGTGCTCCGACGGATCACCTGTCGATATGACGATGAGTCCGCCGCCACCCGCTCCACCAGCACCGTGACGCCATTCTGGTTCACGAGTGCCGGATGCAGCTGCGCCGGCGGTCCGGCAGTCGGCACAAGGAGGCTCATCGGCATCGGCGTCATCGACTGAACTTCGTGCTTCGCGACATCGAGTGGTGACCGCCCAAACCCGCCACGACGAGCCCGAAGGTCCCGTTCGCAGCGTGGTCAGGCGGGTCGTGGCACGCGGGGCGAGCGTGGTGGGCGCCCGCCCCGCAGCCGACCCCACGAGGTCGACGGGGAGGAGCCGCGACCCCGGTATGTGGTGACGCGGCGATCAGGCCGCGGGCACGAGCTCGTCGAGGCCGTCGATCGTCCAGCGCTTCGACCGGTGCAGGTAGGTGAGCGCCAGCCGAGCTCCCGGCGTGTCGACCTCGAACAGGGTGCGCGGCCCGGTAATCGCCGGGAAGGCCGACCGCTCATCACGGACGGCGACAAGCCGGGTGACGGGGAGCCGGTCCTCGCCCCACGTGATCTCGCGGGGGGTGCCGGACAGCCAGTCGGTGCGAACCTGGACCTTGACGGGTGCGACGCGGATCATCGCCATCTCACTGCTCCTTCGGCGGTGTTGTCGTCGACACCGGGGACACACCGGATGCGAACGCGTGTTCTGTTCTTGGGCTACTTTACCGAACACTTGTTCGATGTCAAGCCCTCGACCCAGATCGTCGGCGTCGCCTGTGACAGCTCGGCTGTCACCGCCTGTGGGCAGCGTCAGGGCTCGTCGATGGCGGGCGGATCGACGCCCTCGGCGGGCTCCTCCGGCACCGGCGGCTCCTTCCGGCGTCGTCCCGTCGGCTCCTCTGGCACGCCGATCCGCCCCTCGACGGCCGAGTTCGGGTCGCGCTCGAACACGGTCGGGACGCCGGCCCGCACGAGCCGGCCGCGGGTGACCGAGCGCTCGCCGTACTTGCGCCGGATCGTGTCCATCGCCGCGGCGGCCTGGTGCCGCTTGGGGTCGTCGCTGCCCGCAAACAGCTCGAGCTGCTCCCGGTCGCGGAAGTTCGAGGCCGTCACGCCGACGAGCCGGATCCGCTGCCCGTGGAGCTCCTTTCGGAGGAGGCCCGCCGCCGCCTCGAAGATTGGCTCGGTGAGATCGGCCGGGACCTCGAGCGTCGTCTGGCGGCTGATCGTGACGAAGCTCGTGTCGCGTAGCTTGAGCGTGATCGTCGCCGCCTTCAGCCCCGCCGACCGCAGCCGCCAGGCCACCCCGTCGGCCATGCCCAGCAGGGTCCGCTCGATGACGTCGCGCTCGGCGGTGTCGTGGCCGAAGGTGTGCTCGTGCCCGACCGACTTCGCGGGCTCGCCGGTCGCGACCGGATCCCCGTCGATGCCGTGCGCCCGCGCGACGAGCGATGCCCCGTGCTTTCCGAACCGCCGCTCCATCGACTCCGGTGGCAGGGCTGCGAGATCGCCGATCGTCTGGACCCCGAAGTCGCGCAGCACGGCCGCCGTCTTCTCGCCCACGCCCCACAGCCGCGAGATCGGCAGCGGAGCGAGGAACGCGGCCTCATCGCCGGGCGCCACGACGACCAGGCCGTCCGGCTTGCGCAGGTCCGAGCCGATCTTCGCGACGAGCTTGGTCGCCGCCACGCCCACGGACGCGGTCAGCCGGACCTCGGCGCTGATGGTGTCCTTGATCGCGCGCGCGATGGTCTCGCCGTCGCCGAACAGCTGCCGTGAACCGGTGACATCGAGGAACGCCTCGTCGATCGAGATCGGCTGGACCGCCGGCGTGTAGCGCCGCAGGATGGCCATCACCTCGCGGCTCGCCTGCTGGTAGCGGCGGCCGTCGACCGGCAGGAAGATCCCCTGCGGGCACAGGCGACCCGCCGTCCGCAACGGCATCGCGGAGTGGACGCCGAACTTCCGGGCTTCGTAGCTCGCGGCGCTGACGACGCCCCGCTGGTCGGGCCCGCCGCCACCGACGATCACCGGCTTGCCGCGCAGCGCCGGGTTGTCGCGCTGCTCGACAGCCGCGAAGAAGGCGTCGAGGTCGACGTGAAGGATCGTCCTGCGGGCGCTGCTCACGCGCGGGATTGTCTCGCGCCGCGGTGCCATCGTCCTGTCACGCGGCGATCCGGGCCCGGGAATCGAACACCGCCCGGCGCCACTCCGGGCCGGGCGGTGGACTGCGAGTCGGTGCGTCAGCCCTTGGGCTCGACGACGATCGTCACCTCGGGCGTCATGCCGGAGTACACCTTGATCGCGACCTTGTACGTGCCCAGCGACTTGATCGGCTGGTCGAGGTCGATCTTGTGGCGGTCGACCGTGATCCCGCGCCGCCCGAGGGCCTCCGCGATGTCCTGGTTGTTGATCGACCCGTAAAGCTTGCCGCCCTCGCCGACCTTCACGCCCATCGTGAGCGTGGTCGACGCAATCCGCGTGGCGGCGATATCGGCGTCCTCGCGCTCGCGCTTCCGCTTCTCCTCGCGGCTGGCGATGTCGTGCTGGTACGCGCGATAGGCACCGCCCGACGCCGGGACCGCAAGCTTGTGGGGGATGAGGTAGTTGGTGGCGTAGCCGTCGGCCACCACCTTCATCTCGCCTGACCTGCCGACCTTGTCGACGTCCTTCGTCAGGATGACCTTCACGCGGTGTAACCCTCCTTGTTGATCCAGGATCGAACCCGCGGCCCGACCCCGCTTTGCTCAAGCGTATCGCCGGCGAACCGCACGAGCTGCGGGCCGCGTCGGACGAGCCGACGAAGCGAGCCCGGCGTGAACCGCCGGATGCGCGCGACGTCCGCCGTGAACGCCCGGCGATCGATGCCCAGCTCGTCGAGCTTCTCGTCGAGAACGTCCCCGGGGACGCCGTCGAGGAACAGGTCCACCGCGAGAACGACGACGACGAGGTCATCCAGACCACCGATCAGCGGCAGGTCGTCCGAGACGAGGTCCCGGCCGAGGACCAGGTATCCGAGGGCGCCCGCGAGCATCGCCTTGCGCCCGGCCGGCGTCCGGTCATCGCGAATGAGCTCGAGAAACAGCCGCGCGTAGATCGGCGCGCGGCTGGCGAGGGGCAGGAACGCGGCCCAGCCGACGAGGCGACGGATCGCGATCCGCTGGGGCCTTCGTCCCGTGCGCTCGTGCCCGGAGTCGTCCCTCGCCGCTCGATCCACCGTGCTCCTCGATGCCGTTCCCGCGGGCGTGCGCGCGGGGCAGTGGAGTGTAGCAGGGGACGCGCCCGATCCCGCTTGACATCGAACACCTGTTCTGTATTCTCCTGACAGTGAAAGGAGGCGCCCGTTGACCCGTCACGACGCCGAACGCAAGCGCAAGATCCTGGACGTGATCGCGGCGACGATCCGCGCGCGCGGCTACCCGCCGAGCGTGCGCGAGATCGCCAAGGCCGTCGGCCTCGCCTCCACCTCTGCCGTGCATCACCATCTCCAGATCCTCGAGAAGGAGGGCTATCTCGAGCGAGGGGCGGCGCAGTCTCGCGCGATCCGGCTGACGCCCCAGGCCGCGCTCCGGCTCGGCCTCGCCGCGGAGCTCACGCCCCAGTCCCAGCCGAGCGAGGCGTTCACCCTCCCGGTGATCGGCGAGATCGCCGCCGGCGGCCCGATCGAGGCGTACCAGGACGCGTCGGAGACCCTTGCCGTGCCGGACATCCTCGCGCCGGCGGGCGATGCGTATGTGCTGCGGGTCCGCGGCGACTCGATGATCGAGGCGCATATCGCGGACGGTGACTTCGTCGTCATCCGACCGCAGGAGACCGCTCGCGACGGCGACATCGTCGTCGCCCAGGTCGAGGAGAACGCCGTCACCCTCAAGCGATTCTTCCGCGAGAAGGATCAGGTCCGCCTCCAGCCCGCGAACCCGAACTACGCGCCACAGTTCTACCCCTCGGTCCGGATCCAGGGAAAGCTCATCGGCGTCATCCGCCGCCTCGACTGAGTCGCCGGTGGACCGGTCCACCCGGGCGCTGCGACCGTCCGCGCTTCGCTCACGCACTCCGGTGCGCTCGCGCCGGTGCTCCAGTCGCATCTTTGGCTCGACGCGGCCGCCGACGCCTCAGGCACGTGTCCACATTCGGTTGTCCACCGACTGTCCACAGCTCGGAAAACGCGTGGATGAAGCGTCTCGCGAACGACGCGCTCGTTGACCTGATCGCACCTCCAGAGCCGACCATTCGGGCATCCCTGCCCTGCCGGAGCTCACCGCCACCGTGATCGATCGCCTGCCGCCGCAATCCATCGAGGCCGAGCAGTCCGTGCTCGGGTCGATCCTCATCGACCGCGACGCGGTGATCGAGGTCGCAGAGTTCCTCAAGGCGGACGACTTCTACCGCCAGGCCCACGGCAAGATCTACTCGGTCATCGTCGACCTGTTCGAGCGGCGCGAACCCATCGACACCGTGACCGTGGCGGAGGCGCTCGAGCGCAACGATGACCTCGAGGCGGTCGGAGGACGCGCGTACCTGGGGACGCTCTCGAACGCGACGCCGACGGCGGTACACGCCACGCAGTACGCGCGCATCGTCGAGCGCAAGGCCCTCCTTCGGAACCTCATCGGGGCCGCCGGCAAGATCGCCGGGATCGGGTACGAGGATCCGGCAGAGGTCGCCGAGGCCATCGACCGAGCCGAGGCGGAGCTGTTCGCCGTCAGCCAGCGTCGCGTCGCCGCCGGCTTCTCGCCGCTCAAGACGCTGCTCCACGATGCGTACGACCGGCTCGACTATCTCCACGCCCATCGCGGCGAGATCAGCGGGGTTCGGACCGGGTTCCAGGACCTCGACGCCCTCACGACCGGCCTGCAGAAGAGCGACCTCGTGATCCTCGCGGCACGCCCGTCCGTGGGCAAGACGAGTCTCGCCCTCAACATCGCCGAGCACGCGGCCGTCCGGGACCGCAAGAGCGTGGGGATCTTCAGCCTCGAGATGAGCAAGGAGCAGCTCGTGCTCCGCCTGCTGAGCTCCGTCGCGAACATCGACTCGCAGCGCCTGCGTACCGGGTTCCTGGAGGAGCTCGACTTCGCGCGGATCGCGCCTGCCATGAACTCGCTCTCGGAGGCGCCCGTCTACATCGACGACACTCCGAACATCACGACGATGGAGCTGCGCACCAAGGCTCGGCGGTTGCAGGCGGAGACGGGCCTCGACCTCGTGATCGTCGACTACCTGCAGCTGATGCAGGCGTCGAGCGTGAGCAAGGACGCAAATCGGGTCCAGGAGGTGTCCGAGATCTCGCGTGGCCTCAAGGCGCTCGCCCGCGAGCTCAAGGTGCCCGTCATCGCCCTGTCGCAGCTCTCACGACAGCCGGAGATGCGCGAGTCCAAGGAGCCCCGGCTTTCGGACCTCCGGGAGTCGGGCTCGATCGAGCAGGATGCGGACCTCGTGCTGTTCCTGTGGCGCGAGAAGGAGCGCGGATCGGACGACCAGGCGCTGGACGGCGAGGTCATCAAGATGAAGCTCGCGAAGCACCGCAACGGCCCCACGGGCGAGATCGACCTGTGGTTCAAGAAGGCGCAGACGCGCTTCGTGAACTACGCGGGAGAGCGCTTCGCCGACGTCGGCTAGGGGGCCGGCCGCTCCTCCGGCAGCATCGGCCGCAGGACGAACGAGTAGACCTTGCCGGCGTCGTCGCGGAGGTATACGCCGCCGACGAGGCCGCTCTCGAATCCCTCGACGCCGAGCGCCTCAGCCTGCGCGGGCGTGAGCGTTGCCCGGCCCTGTGGGAGCTGATTCGCGTCCTGCGGGACCGCGAAGTCGGCGGGCGTGAGATCGGTCCACGGCCAATCCCGGACCTGCACACCCTGCACGGCGGCCTGCTGTTCGGTCAGCACACCTTCGTATGCGGCCGGCAGGTACGGCTCGCTCCCGAGCGTGCCGCCCTGATCGAAGTCCCTGAGCCGGTTGCCAAGGACGCCCAGGGCCTGCTTGATCGCGGTATCGGCATTCGGCTGCGGATCCTCCATGCCCAGCGCGACGACGGAGACCGTCTTCTCGCTGCCGTCCGCGTTCAGTGTGAACACGGCGGTCGCGGCGTCGGCGACCAGGGGATTCTGATAGTCCGCCCGCGCGACGCCGAGGCCGCCGTCACGGATCGCCGCCTCGAGCAGCGCCTGCACCTGGTCCCCTGTGAGCTTTGCGGTCCGAAGGGCGGGTGACGCAACGACCCCGTCGGCCCGCTCTGGTGCCGCGGCGGCGGCGCTCGTGAAGACCACCGTGCCGTCGCCATAGAGCGTGAACTGGGGAACGTGCGCGGCGAGGTACTCGACGGGCACGAACCCGCCCGACTCGTCCAGCCGCAGCACGATGTCGGTCGCGCCCGTCGGGTGGTCGATGCCGGCGACCGGGCTCGGAGTCGCCTCACCCGGTGACGCCGCAGCGGAGGGCGTCGTCCCGCCCGACCGGCCCGCGGAACAGGCGCCGACCACGAGGGTGGCAAGGAGGAGGGTGACAGGGAGTGTTGTTCGCGTTGACATGGCTGCCCGACGCGCATCACCTCGTGCCGGTTCCCGATGCCACTGCCGAGCGGCCGGCGTCCGGCGGCCGGCGCCACCCAACGCCTCGTTGAATGCGATCCCAGGTGGCTCGACAGGTTGACGGCGCGCGTATCCTCCGCGAAAGAGTTCCGAGCCTCACGTCCTCCCCCGCGCGCCGACCCCTCCTTCGACGCCCGGTGTCGACCGGCGCCGGACCGGAGCTCCGCCCGCGTCACGCACGGAGGAATGAGGGGTGTTCCAGGATCGTTCGCTGACCTGCCGCGATTGCGGCGAGTCGTTCGTCTTCTCGTCCGGCGAACAGGCGTTTTTCGCAAGCAAGGGCCTGACCAACGACCCGCAGCGGTGTCCGAGCTGCCGGGCGGCGGCGAAGCACGCGCGGACAGGGAGCCCCGGCGGAGCGCGTGAGTACCACGCCGCCATCTGCAACAGCTGTGGGGGCCAGGCGATGGTCCCGTTCGAGCCGCGCAACGATCGCCCCGTCTACTGCAGCTCCTGCTTCGACAAGGTGAAGGCCGACGCCACCGTCACCGCCTAGCGTCCGGCAGCCGTAGGGCGCCGTCGGGGCGACCCGCGGCGCGTTTCGATTGCGTTGCCTATGCTGGCCCCGTCGAAGCTATAGGAGGACGTGCGTGGGCGTGATCATCATCCGCGAGATGGTCGGGTCGAGTCCCCGATCGTGGTCGGACGCTGCCCGCCAGGCGGTCGCGACGGCTTCGAAGACGGTCCGCAACATCCGGACGATCGAGGTCGTGAAGTCGACGGCGAAGATCGAGGATGGTGAGATCGTCGAGTACCAGGTCGAGCTCAAGATCGGGTTCGAGTACGAGGGCTGACGGGGCCCTGTATCGGTAGAGGAGCAGATAAGTGCCCGGTGAGCCGGGCGGGGCATCCTGCGGCGCATGCCCAGGCGTGCTCTCCCCCTCCCTGATGGCCGGACTGTCTCAGCTGTCGAACCGTCCGTGCCCCTCGAACCCCCGCCGCCGCCGGTCGCGGAACCTGGATCGGCTCGTGCAGCGCATCGAGCGTCTGCAGGCGAGCCCGGCTCAACCGGGTCGGACGCTCCTTGGTCCAGCGCGAGCCGCGGAGCGGGGCTGATGTCGTCGTACCCCTTCCCGATCACCGGCGCGAAGGTGCACCCACCGCTCCTGCGGGCGGATATCCTGTCGCGCCCGCGGCTCAACGACTGGCTCGATCGCGCGGCGACCGGCCGCGTCGTCCTCGTCATCGCCGAGGCGGGCTTCGGCAAGACCACGCTCCTTGCGGACTGGGCGTCACGATCCCCGCGCCGAACCGCCTGGTATCGCCTCGAGCCCGACGACCGCGACTGGCTCGTCTTCCTGCGCCACCTCCTGGCGGCGGGGCGGGAGGTCGATCCGGACTTCGGGACAGAAACGCTCGACCTGATCCTCGGGCTCGGTGCTGGCGGGCCCTCGCAGGCCGACGTGATCACGTCGATCGTTCGGGAGTACTGCGAGTTCGCGAGTCGGCTGCCCGAGGGACTGACGCTGATCATCGACGACCA
>DATFQL010000016.1:0-2376 GCA_035264305.1 Candidatus Limnocylindrales bacterium
GGGCAACGACACCGACCTGGGCCAGGCCGGCAACGACTTCATCGCCGGCGGCCCCGGGGACGACACCCAGGACGGCGGCGACGGCAACGACGTCGTGTTCGCCAACCTCGGCCGCGACACGACCCACGGCGGGCCAGGGAACGACCGGCTGTGGGCGCTGCTCAAGCGGGATGTGACCGGCGCCGGCGACGTCGAGGGCGACAACGTGAGCGGCGACGACGGCAACGACGTCATCCGCACCCGCGACGGCGAGCTCGACGTCGTGAGCTGCGGGACGGGCGTCGACACGGCGATCCTCGACGACGTGGACGTGATCGCGGGCGCCACCCCGGCCCAGCCGGACGGCGACTGCGAGCGGGTCCGGCGCGCCGCGCCGCGGCCCGGCGAGGACCTCGAGGAGCATCGCAACCGGGGCGAGTAGCCCGTGGTGTGCCGGCCGGCCGCCGTCACGCCTGGCGCGTTCGCGTGGTAAGGGGCCCGCCGGGGTACCCATCGCGGCATGTACATCGGAATCGGCACCCTCATCATCATCATCATCCTGCTGATCATCCTGCTCTGAGCGGGATACGCGGCCAGCCCCACCGCCCGGTGAGGCTGGCCGCACTGCAGGACACCGGCGCGCCCGCATGGGCGGGATTCGGCGCGGCTGGGACGCTCATCGGCATCCCCAGCCGTCCCCCTCTCCCCGAGGAGCTCTCCCGACATGCAATCCCGGAACCTCGCCGCGCGCGCCGGCCGCTGGAGCGCGCAACACCGCAAGAAGGCGATCCTCGGCTGGTTCGCCTTCGTGATCCTGGCGACCGTCCTCGGCGGGATGGTCGGCCAGAAGAAGCTCTCCGACGAGGACACCGGGAACGGCGAATCCAAGCGCGGCGACCAGATCGTCGATGCCGCCGGCTATCCCGACGTCACCTCTGAGTCCGTCCTCGTCCAGGGCAAGGACGGCCTCACCGTCAAGGACCCGCGGTTCAAGGTCGCGATCGACGACACCGTCAGCGCGCTCGGGCAGACCCGGGGCGTGACGGGCATCGAGGATCCGCTGACGCGCGCGCACTCCGACAACGTCTCAGCCGACGGCCGCTCGGCGCTGATCCACTTCGACCTGCCCGGTGACGAGGACGCCGCCAAGGACGTCGTCGAGGGTCCGCTGGATGCGGTCGCCCAGGTCGCCCGCGCACATCCAGCCGTCACCCTCGGCGAGTTCGGCGACGCGTCGTCCGAGAAGGAGATCGGCGAGGCGTTCGAGTCCGACTTCCAGCGGGCCGAGTTCCTCTCGCTGCCGATCACGCTGGTCATCCTGCTCGTCGCGTTCGGCGCGCTCGTCGCCGCCGGGCTCCCCCTGCTCCTCGGCTTCACCGCCGTCCTGGGCACGATCGGGCTGCTCGGCCCGGTCAGCCAGCTCCATCCGCTGGACGAGTCCGTTTCCAGCGTCGTCCTGCTCGTCGGCCTCGCCGTCGGGGTCGACTACTCCATGTTCTATCTCCGGCGCGAGATGGAGGAACGCGACGCCGGCCGGGGCTGGGAGGCCGCGCTCAACGCCGCCGCCGCGACCTCCGGGCGCGCGGTGCTGATCTCCGGCTTCACGGTCATGGCCGCGATGGCGGGCATGTTCCTGGCCGGCAACGCCGTCTTCGTCTCGTTCGGCATCGGCACGATCATCGTCGTCGCGGTCGCCGTGCTCGGCTCCGTGACCGTGCTGCCCGCGATGCTCGCCTTCCTCTCCCGCAAGGGCTGGACGGAGAAGGGCCGCGTCCCGTGGGTCGCCAAGCGGCGCCACAAGACGAACGGCGAGTCCCGCGTCTGGGGCGCGATCCTCGATCGCGTGCTCAAGCGCCCGCTCGTCTCGGTGATCCTGGCCGGCGGCCTGCTGCTGGCGCTCAGCATCCCGGCGCTCTCGATGCACACGGTCAATCCGGGCGTCTCCGGGCTGCCGCGCAGCCTCGACGTCATGCAGACCTACGACAAGATGCAGGCCGCCTTCCCGGGCGGGCAGATCCCGGCCGACGTCGTGGTCAAGGCCGCGGACGTGACCTCGCCCACGGCGACGGCGGCGATCGACGCCCTCCAGAAGGACGCGCTCGCCAGCGGCCAGCTCAACGCGCCCAGCACCGTCGACATCAACCCGGACAAGACGGTCGCCGTCGTGTCGATGGGCGTCGAGGGCACGGGCACGGACGCGGCGTCCGAGCGGTCGCTCGCCGTCCTGCGCGACGACGTCGTGCCGAGCACGGTGGCGAAGATCCCGGGCGCGGAGACCGCCGTCACCGGCTTCACCGCCGGCTCGAAGGACTTCAACGACGTCATGCGCTCGCACCTGCCGCTCGTGTTCGCGTTCGTGCTCACGCTCGCGTTCATCCTGCTGCTGGTCACGTTCCG
>DATFQL010000017.1:0-5468 GCA_035264305.1 Candidatus Limnocylindrales bacterium
CAACCTCGACGACGCGCTCGCTCGTCGCCCCCGTCGCCGCCTCGAGCTCGAGCATCGGCCGGCTCCCTGTCAGGTGACCCGCATCCGCCGGTCGGCGTTGCGGCGCTTCTCCTGCTCGATGATGGCCTCGATCTCGGCCGCCGTGCGCTCGACCTCGCCCGTCTCGTTCACGACGACACGGTCGTAGTCGCCCTGGCGGGCGAGCTCGATCGCCGCGTTCCGCTGCCGGATCTCGAGCTCGTCGGCCGTCTCCGTGGCGCGCGACCGCAGGCGCTGGAACAGGGCCTCGAGCGTCGGCGGGACGATGAACACGAGCAGCGCGTCGGGCACGCGCTCCTTCACCACCTGGGCGCCCTGGACGTCGATCTTGAGGATCACGTCCTTGCCGGCCTCCAGCGCCTCGACGACCTCCCGGCGCGGCGTCCCGTAGTGGTTGCCGTGGACGTCGGCGGACTCGAGCAGCTCGCCGGCCTCGTCGAGCCCGTGGAACTCGGCATGGCTCAGGAACTGGTACGAGACGCCGGGGGTCTCGCCGGGGCGTGGCTGGCGCGTGGTGCAGGTGACGACGTAGTGGTAGTCGGGATCGCGCTCGCGGGCGCGCAGCGCATCGATGATCGTGTCCTTGCCGACACCGGACGGGCCGCTGATGATGACGAGCAGGGCGCCCGGGGCTCCCTCGCGGACGGCCGGCTCGCTCACCCGATCCCGCCCTGGGGCCGGCGGCCGGCCGATGCCTCGGCCGCGCGAAGCCCCACCAGCACCTCCTCGAGCTCGTCCGGTAGGGGCGCCTCTGCGCGGACGAGGCGGGCGGTCTTCGGCGACACGAGCTCCAGACGCCACGCATGCAGGAACAGCCGGCCCAGGCCATCGGGCCCCCGCCGTGACGTCCCGGTCCCGTACACCGGGTCCCCCGCGACCGGGTGCCCGAGCGCGGCGAGATGGACGCGGATCTGGTGGGTCCGACCGGTCACGAGGTCGAGCTCCAGCAGCGTCCAGGCGGCGAATCGCTCGCGCACGCGATAGCCCGTCACCGCCTTGCGGCCGTCCGCGACCACGGCCATCCGCTTGCGGTCCTTCGGGTCGCGCCCGATCGGCGCCTCGATCCGCCCCACGGACGCCGCGACGGACCCGTGGGCGAGCGCGAGATATGTCTTGCGCACCCGCCGCGCCTTGAGCTGCGCCATCACCCCCGCCTGCGCGGCATCGTTGCGCGCGACGATGAGCAGGCCCGACGTGTCCCGGTCGAGGCGATGGACGATGCCGGGGCGTGCCACGCCCGCGATGCCCCCGTAGTGGTCGCCGCGGGCGAGGAGCGCGTTGACGAGCGTCCCCTGCCAGTGCCCCGGCGCGGGGTGCACGACGAGGCCCGACGGCTTGTTGACGATCAGGAGGTCGTCGTCCTCGTAGACGACCTCGATCGGGATCGTCGGGTCCGGCTCGAGGTGGTACGGGACCTCCGCGGGGGGCACCTCGAGCGTCACCGTGCCGCCTCGCAGCTCGGAGTTCGCGCGCAGCCGTCGGCCGTCCTGGTCGGTGAGCAGCCCCTCCGAGATGAGCTTCTGCACGTACGAGCGCGACAACCCCGTCCGGTCGGCGACGAACCGGTCGACCCGTCGGACGATCTCTCCCGGCGGGACGTCGAGCGTGCGCGGGCCGGGGGGAATGGACGGGGCACCCGCCGGCGACACGACGCTGTCCTCCCCCGGCGCCTCGTCGAACCCGTCGTCCAGCTCGTCCTCGACGCCTTCGACGTCGTCCTCGCCCTCCGCGAGGACCCCATCGGACGTCGGCGGCTCAGCCATCGTCGCCCCACTCGGCGAGCCGCGGCACGACCGCCATGGCGATCAGCAGGAGGATCGCGGTGGTGATGGCGGCGTCCGCGGCGTTGTACGTGTAGAACCGCCACGAGCCGATCCCCATGTCGACGAAGTCCACGACGCTCCCGTATCGCAGGCGGTCGACGAGGTTCCCGATGGCGCCCCCGAGCAGCAGGCCCAGCGCGACGGTCGTGAGGTAGCCCCGGCCGGCGCGACGGTGGTAGACGACGATCAGCGCGACGACACCGAGGGAGACGACGGCGAAGATCGGCGCGGACTGCGGCAGCAGGCCGAACAGCGCGCCCGAGTTGCGCCCGTGGACGATGCGCAGCCAGTCACCGAGGACCTCGATCCCTTCGCCGATGTCCAGGTTGCCCGTCACCCACGCCTTCGACGCCTGGTCGAGGACGAGAACGCCGATGGCGATCGCGGCGAACCCCACCCAGCGGGCGATCGACGGCCCCGCCCACGTCTCGGCCGCTGCAGCGTCGTGCGCTGCTGCCGGCCGCCCGGGCGCCCTCGACCCCTCGTTCGGCGCCTCGCCGTCGTCGTCGACGATCTCCACGTCCTCCGGCCCATCGGCGGCGGTCGCCTCGCCCGCGGTGCCGGGGCCTGTCACCGCGTCAGGCCCCGTCGCCCATGCGCCGAAGCGCGATCCGCGCCTCGCCGGCGTCGAGTCGCACCGCGGCGACGGGCACCCCCGCCGGTGCGGGCTCGCGTCGCAGGTCGTCGGCGAGCGTCTCTGCGGCAACCGCCGGCAGGAACGGCTCGAGCTCGGGAGCCGCGCCGTCGACCCACAGGACGATGCGGTCGTCGAGGTCGAGCTCCGCCTCCTTGCGCAGGTCCTGGATCGCGCGCTGCAGCTCTCGGGCATCGCCCTCCGCCCGGAGCTCGGGCGTGAGCTCCGTGTCGAGGACGACGACCAGCCCGTCGCGGTCGGCGACTGCCGTCCCGGGCCGGGGCGTCGCCTGGATCTCCACCTCGTCCGCCGCGAGGGTGACGCCTCCCAGCGTCACCGAGCCGTCGGGGTGGAGCTCGACGGCGCCTGCTCGAGCGGCCGCCATGACCGCGGGGATCGAGCTGCCGAGCCGCTTCCCGATCTTCGGCAACAGCGGCTTGACCCGTCGCTCGACGAGCGAGGAGCCGTCCTCGATCACCTCGACGCGCTTCACGTTGAGCTCGTCGGCAAATAGCGCGAGCAGCTCGTCGTCGAGCACGAGACCGCGGTCCGGAACCGCCAGCCAGGCCGACGCGAGCGGCTGCCGAGTCCGCAGGCCCGCCTGCGAACGGAGCGTCCGCGCGAGGTCCACCGCGCCACGCACGAGCGCCATCGCCCGCTCCAGCCGCTCGTCCCGGAACGGCGCCATGGCCTCCGCCGGCCAGCGCGTGAGGTGCACGCTGTCGGGGAGCTGTGGCATCACCGACACGACGAGGTTCCGGTACAGCGTCTCGGACACGAACGGGAGGATCGGCGCGAGCGTCCGGCTGAGGCTGACGAGCGCGGCATGGAGCGTCGCGAATGCCGCCTCCCGGTCGGCCGGGTCCGCGCCCGCCCGCATCCGGTCCCGCGATCGGCGCAGGTACCAGGTCGAGAGGTCGTCGATGAACGCACTCAGGGCGCGCGTCGCCCCGAGCGCGTCGACGTCGTCGAGCCGCGCGCCGACGTCCGCGGCGAGCCCGGCGGCCCGGGAGAGGATCCACCGGTCGAGCACCGGCCACGAACCGCCCGCCGCCTCGATGGACTCGTCGATCCCGTGCCGCGGCGTCCACGAGGCGAGCCGGGCGTACGTGACGAAGAACGCGTACACGTTCCACAGGACGAGGAGCTCGCGGCGCGCCTCGTCCGACGCGTGCCAGCCGAACAGGATGTTGTCCTCGGGACGGGCCTTGGCGAACATCCAGCGCATGACATCGACGCCCATCCGGTCGGCCGCCTCGTCGAACTCGATCGCGTTGCCCCAGCTCTTGTGCATGGGGCGACCGTCCTCGCCGAACACGAGGGCGTAGCCGAAGATCGACCTGAACGGCTCCGTCCGCTTGAGCACGGTCGACATCGCGAGCATCGAGTAGAACCAGTTGCGGAACTGGCCGGGAAAGCTCTCCGTGATGAAGTCGGCCGGGAACCACTTCGCCCAGTACTCGGGATCCTCGCGGAAGTGGAGGGTGCTGAACGGCACGATCCCCGCGTCCAGCCAGGGATTGCCGACGTCCTTGATCCGGTCGACCGGTGAGCCGCACGACGGACAGGCGATCCGGACCTCGTCGACCCACGGCCGGTGCGGCGTGTGGCCCTCGAACGCGTCCCAGCCCTCGACGGCGCGCTCGTGGAGCTCGTCGCGCCCGCCGATGACCTCGACCGTCCCGCACTCGGCACAGTCGTAGATCGGCAGCGCCAGGCCCCAGTAGCGCTTCTTGCTGATCATCCAGTCGTGCATGTTGCGGAGCCAGTCGAGCTCCCGGTCATGGCCGAAGTCCGGGATCCACCGGATCCGGTCCACGACCTCCATGATCTGGTACCGGAGGCTCGCGTCGACCTGCGCCGGCGTCAGCTGCTCGCGCGGGACGTCATAGACCTCGCCCATCGAGATGAACCACTCGTCGACGAGGCGGAACAGGAGCGGCGTCCCGCACCGCCAGCAATGCGGGTAGCGGTGGCTGTACGGCTCGAGGTGATAGAAGAAGCCGCGCCGCTCGAGGTCGTCGACGATCCGCTCGGCGACGGCCGGGGCCTCGAGGCCGCTCAGCCAGTCGAAGCCCTGCACGTACCGGCCGTCCTCGTCGATCGGGCCGATGACCGGCAGCCCCAGCTTCTTGCCCAGCTGGTAGTCCTCGGCGCCGCACCCGGGCGCGATGTGGACGATCCCCGTCCCCTCGTCCTCGCCAACCTCGCCCCAGCCCACGACCCGGTGCTCGTAACCGGCCTCACCGAACGCGTCTCGCACGGCGGGCAGCGCGTCGTACGGCCCGGTGTACCGCCAGCCGACGAGTGCCGAGCCCGGCATCTCCTCCTCGACCGTGAACGGCCCGCGGAGGGCGCTCCTGAGCGTCCCCTTCCCCAGCCAGTAGCGCTGGTCCCCCTGGCGCACGCGGACGTACCGGAGGTCCTCGCCGACGGCCGCGGCGACGTTCGAGGTCAGCGTCCACGGCGTCGTCGTCCAGACGAGGAGCGACTCGCCCGGCCGGTCGACGAGCGGGAACCGGACCGTCAGGCCGGGGTCCTCGCGGTCCTGGTAGCCCTCGTTCATCTCCATCTGTGACAGCCCGGTGCCGCATCGCGGACACCACGGCATGGTGTCGTGGCCCTTGTACAGCCAGCCGCGTCGATGGCACTCCGCGAGGAAGCCCCAGATGAGGTCGTTGTTCTCGTTGCTGAACGTGAAGTACGAGCCGCCGGTCTCCGGCATCCCCAGCCGGCCGACGAGCATCTCGACCGTGTCGGTGACCGGACCGTTCGGCCCCTCGGTCGTCGTGACGGCCGCCGGGTCGCTGCCGAGGAGGTCGTGGAGCCGGCGCAGCTCGTCCGGGTCGTTCCAGTCCATCCACATGCCGAGCCGGATCGACTGCTCGGTCTGGCGTGCGGCGAAGGTGAGCACGCGCTGCTTGCACACCGTCACGAAGCGGTCGATCCCGTAGGCCTCGATGTCGCGCTTG
>DATFQL010000018.1:0-10643 GCA_035264305.1 Candidatus Limnocylindrales bacterium
CTCGATGTCGAGCTCGTGGCCGCCCGACGGCGCGCCCGGCGCGGGTCGCTCGGTCGTCGCGGCGGGGACCGACGGGCTGTTCCGGCTGGTCGACACGGTGGGTTGGTCCAACTGCGGGTGCTACAGGGCGATCTTCGCAGATCCCCGGCGCCCGTTTGCCCGGGATGTGGTCGACCCCCCTTCGGGTGGACCGGAGGAGGGTCCATGGACAACGGGAAAGGCGGGGCCCGCCGAGCCTGCGGGCCCCGCCTCATGTGGTGGGGAGACTGCGATCACGCGGCGCGTCGGAGACGCATCGCCCGGAGACGCGTGATCCGGTCCTCGAGCGGCGGGTGGGTCGAGAACAGCTTCGCGACGTCCGAGCCGGCGAGCGGGCTCACGATCCACAGGTGGCTGAAGGCGGGATTGGCCTGCGGCTGCGGCTGGCGCCGCCGGGGAAGGGAGCCGCCGAGACGACCGAGGAGTCCCTGCTTGCGCTGCGCCGCCTGGAGCGTCTCGAGCGCCTGCGCGAGTCCCTCGGGGTCACCCGTCAGCAACGCACCGGTCGAGTCCGCGACGTACTCCCGCCCGCGTGACACGGCGAGCTGGATGACCATCGCGGCGATGGGGGCGAGGATCACGCCGACCAGCACGAGGAGCGGGTTGCCGCCGTCCTCGTCTCCGCCGCCGAACAGCAGCTGGAACTGGCCCATCTGGGCGAGGAAGCTGATCGCGCCGCCGATCGTCGCCGCGATGGTGCCGATGAGCGTGTCGCGGTTCTTGACGTGGCTCAGCTCGTGGGCGAGGACGCCGATGAGCTGCCGCTCGTCCATCGCGTCGAGCAGGCCCGTGGTCACGGCGATCGCGGAGTGGCCGGGGTCGCGCCCGGTCGCGAACGCGTTCGGCTCGGGCCGCTCCACGAGGTAGACGCGGGGCATCGGGATACCGGCGCGATCGGCGAGCAGGCCGACGATCGACTGGAGTCGCGGCTGCTCGCCGGGCGCGAGCTCGCGGGCGCCGTTGGCGCGGAGGGCGAGCGAATCGCTCTTCCAGTAGACGAAGCCGTTCAGGGCGATGGCGAAGAGGAAGGCCATGACCAGACCGGACTGGCCGCCGATGAGGCCGCCGACCGCCACGAGCAGTCCGCCGAGGGCCGCCATGAGCGTCCAGGTCTTGAATGTGTTCGAGAAGCTGTTCATGTTCCGTTGCTGTCTCCGGGTGTGACCCGGTGGTCGTGGTGCGGGTGGTTGCTCGACGACATTTTCACGGCCGACGTGCAGCAGGGCAAGGCAGCACCGCTGCAGCGTCGCACCCGTTATCCTGCCGATATCGTGCAGGATCGACCAGCTCCGCCATACCTGCTGCCGCTGATCGCCCTCGCCGCCGACGACGCCGCGCGTGCCACGCTCGCCCTGGCCGTCGCGCGCGACGTCTCGAGGGGCGCCGACCCGGACGCCGACGACGTCGCGACGGCCGCGGCGGCCGTCGACTGGCTCGTCGCGTCGCTTCGCACCGGCCCTGCCCCGGGCCTTCGGGCGCTCCGGACCCTGCGGGACGAGGCGGCGGCCGCAGCGCGCGCCGGACGACCGATGCAACCGGTGCTCGACCGGGCGCTGTCGGCCGGCTGGGTGCTGTGGGGCTGGGTGGCGGCCGGGAGTGACTTGACCGCAGACGGCCTCCGCGCGCTCGGCGACGCGCTGCTCCGGACGGGCGACGCTGCCGCGGCCGCGATCGCCGACGGCCACGCGGCCGCCGAGCGGGAGATCGCGACGCGCTCGGCTTCGGCGCTCCGCGAGCTCCTCGATGAGCTCCTCGACCTGGCCGGGAGCGACGAAGCGGCCCGCGGACGCCTCGCTCGACGAGCAGGCGAGCTGGGGATCCCCGTCGATCGTCCGCTCACCGTCGTCGTCGCGGACGCCGGCCGGGATCTCGCCGACGGGGATCCCGCGGTCGTCGAGGTCGCCCGCCGCCTGGTCCCGGGCGCCGCACCGGCGATCGGCGACCCGCGGTCGCTGGGGGCGGCGATCGCGGGCCCGGTCGTCGCCGCGACGCACGGGCGGCTGGTCGTGATCCATCCCACGGGCGCCCGCGCCCCGGACGTGGGCGGTGCTCTCGACGCGCTGGGCGAGGACTGGACCGCCACCGCGTCCCCGGCCGACGGGCTGCTGACGGCGGGCCAGGCCGCACGGGATGCGACGGCGGCGCTGGCAGTCGCCCGCCGGATCGGCTGGCGGAAGGGCATCGTCGCGGCGGCATCCCTCGGCCTCGAGCGGGCGCTGCTCGCCGAGCCCGCGCTCCTCCGGGCGGCCGTCGACCGGGAGCTCGGGCCGCTGGTCACCGCACCGCGCGGCGGGACACTCGTGGACACGCTCGAGGCGTATCTCGCGGAGCGCGAGAACGTGCGCGCCGCCGCCCGCCGCCTGGGGATCGCGCCGCGGACCGTCGCATACCGCCTCGAGCGGATCGAGCGGCTGCTCGGCGGGCGTCTCGACGCGGACCGCCGCCTGCGCCTCGCGACGACCCTGTTCGCCCGGCGCGTGCTCGGTGAACCGGCCGCCCTCGCTATCCCGCCGCGGCCGGCGGGCGCGGCTCGGGCGGCGGCTGGCCGATCTCGCTCAGCGCCTTCCGGTAGATCGACGCCCCGTCAGCCCCGGTAGACGGCGATCGGAGCGTCGCGAGGTCGTCGAGCAGCCGGTGCTCCAGGTCGGTGCCGGCAAGCACGTCCGCGAGGCGAGCGGCCCGGGCCGCCGCGCGCAGCACCTGGTGCGTCTCGATCCGGACGGGATCCTCCCAGAACCAGCCACACGACGCGAACATCCCGAGCCGCCAGCGTTGTGCCTCCATCAACGACAGCAGCGTGCCCCGCTCGCCGGGCGCCGAACGAGGCCCGAGACACGCCGCCGCGAACTCGTCGGGGTCCTGCGCGCCGATGACCACGTCGACGTAGCGGTCGCGCGCCGCCCACGGATCGATGTCGCCCAGGTCGCGCGCCATCCCGTCGGTCACGCCGTCGATCCCGCCCGCGAGCCGTTCGAGCGCGGCACGGAGGGGTCCCTTCCACCGTCCATCGGGCACGTCGGCACATTCGGCCGTCCAGCGCAGGACGCCGTGATGGCAGCTCCAGGACGTCCGCTCCCGGATCCGCATCTCCGGGTGCGGACGGCCCCCAGCCTCCGCGACCGCCTCGTGGAACCCGATGACGTCGAAGGAACGCCCTGCGTCGGGCCCGGGCGCAACGAGGCGCTGGAGGAACAGGTCTCGGAACGACTGGTGATGGCCGTACAGCTCGCCGTCCGTCGCGATGACGAGGGTCGGGTCCCCGCCGTTCGGTAGCGACCCCTCGAGGCGGGGGCCGACCCGCTCGCGCGCGAACCGGTCGGCGTCCGCGGTCGCGGCCGGCTCGAACGAGACCGCAGCCGACAGCTCGCCGTCGTAGAACATGGCGGTCACATGGCGGCCGCCGCCCACGTCGACCCGATACGGCTGGCGCGTATCGACGTTCGCGGTGTCGGCCTGCCACGGGGCGAGGATGACGCCCGTCACGCCGGCCTCGGCCGCGACCCGGAGCGACGCCAGGTCGACCGCGGTCTCGGGCAGCCACATCGCGGTCGCGGGCCGGCCGAACCGCCACGCGAAGTCGCGCAGTCCCCACAGGACCTCGGTTCGCCGGTCGCCGCTCGAGGCGAGCGGGAGGATCGAGTGATGGAACGCCTGGGCCATGCCGGTACCGCCGCCCACCCGGTCGAGGTCGGCGAACCGGGCGAGGACCGCGGGTGCGTCCTGCGCGAGGTACGCCGTGAGCGTCGCACCGAGGTTCCACGAGATGTGGGCCGGGATGCCGAGCTCGGCCACCGGGCGATAGCACTCCGTGGTGATCCGCTCGTTCCAGTTGCGGAACGGGGCGGCCGCTGCATCGTCCGGGATACGGCCCGTGAACGGGTCGACGCGGAACGGCTGATAGAAGTGGGCGTGGACGACGAGGCGGCCGCGGCTCATCGTCAGGCCGGGACGCCGGCCTCGGCCGACGCGCGGTCGCGGGCGACGGCAACCGCCTGTCCGACCGCGAAGCGACGGGACTCCCCGGGCCTGAGCGTCACCGGCCACGAGAACAGGAGCGCGCTCCCCTGGTACACGCGCTCGAACCCGGACTCGGAGTTGGAGACCGTCTCGATGGGCGACCACCAGACATCGGCCGCGGGCGTCGGCTGCGCCTCGACCGTGACGCCGACCCAGTCGTTGCCGTAGCCGATCGAGTCGATGCCGCTCGCGGCGCCTGTGCCGTCGTGCGACGAGCGTTGGCCGCCCACGTCGTACCACGCGGACGGGTTCCCGCCGCCGCCGAGCAGGTGGAGCGACCACTCGAGTCCCAGGCGCGTCTCGATCGGAGCGTCGCCCCGGTGATGGACCTCGATCTCGACGACGAGCGTCGGGTGGAGCCGGTCGCCGCCGAGCCGGATGGTCTTGGTCACGGTCAACGGCTGGCCGAGCGCCGCCCCCTCGCGCGACAACGAGACCTGCCCCGGGGCGAGGTGGTCGATCTCGAAGCCGCCGTCACGGAAGTCGCCGAGCTCCTCGTCTTCCGCGCGCGCAACCGCCTCGGGCGTCACGTCGGGGTGGAGGAAGCGCACGAGGGCGGAGCGACGCTCGTGGTCGTCGTAGAACAGGCGTCGGGAGAGTCCCTCCTCCTTGACCATCACGAGGTCGTGGATGGAGGCCGGCCCGGCGCCGTCGGTCGTGTCGTCCGCCGTGTCTCCCCGAGCGTCCGGGTGGTTCCTCTCGTGCGCCCGAAGCGTCTCGTGATAGGCCTCGGGCCGCCGCCGCAGCACGGCCGCGAGCGCATGCCAGGCGCCGCGGACGTCCCACGAACCGATCCCCGCGCCGGCCGACGGCGTCACGGTCACGACCTGGCCGTGGTCGGCGAGCAGGACGTCGGGCAGCCCGTCCATGTCCAGGTCGCGCGTCTCGGCAACGCGCTGGGTGCCGAGCTCGCGGTCCGCCGCGTCCTCGGCCGCGATCAGGTGCTCGTACGTCGCGAGGCGCATGTGGCTGATGTAGATGCCGCCGAACAGGCCGTGCCAGTAGCAGTCGTTGGACTGGCCCCGGTGGAGGTGATCGACCGCCCCCGTCCGCGCCGGGCCCTCGGTCATCGCCCCGACCTTGCGCGACGTCCGGAGCATCTGCTTGTGGAGGTCGTTGATCTCGCGGTACTTCACCTGGAAGTTGCGCCAGAACCCGCCCCGGAGCCACCGCGCGTCGGGACGCCGGTGCGCGACCGCCTCGTGGAGCAGCTTCGTGAACACGACCGTCTCGTCGGGTGGCAGCGCCCACTCGCCCATCTCCGCGTACGAGGAGGTGGGGACATACACGCGCCCGATGGGCGGCTCGCGGTCGAGCCACTGCGAGGGGGTGACGGTCGTCAGCCAGTCCGCGTTCGCCTCGAGCGCCTCGAAGAACCGCTCCACCCACCGGCCCTCGCCCCAGCAGTGCTCGTACGTCGTGGGCCAGGCTCCGAACTTCTCCCCGTCGTCGCCCATCATCCCGACCCGCCTGCCGTCCTCGCTCGCGTGGCCGCGGAGGTAGCCGATGACGTCGTCGACGGTCCCGAACGGGATCCGGTAGCGCAGTCCCTGCTCGGTGCCGAACACGGTCAACGGGTTGCCCTGGTCCTCGGTCGTGAACGCCCCCCAGAGGTTCTCCTCGGGGATCGCGGCCGCCCGGAAGTGCTGGTCGTCGAGGATCGTCCACTGATAGCCCGCGGCCGCGAGCGCGGTCGGCAGGTCCGGCTCCCACACCCGCTCGGCGAGCCAGGCCCCCCTCGGCCGCTGCCCGGTGATCCGCTCGAGCTCGCCCGCCATCCGCGACAGCTGCGCCACGCGGTCGCGCTCGGGGAGCGAGGCGAGGACCGGCTCGTACAGCCCGCCGCCCAGCAGCTCGACCTGGCCCCGTCCGACGAGCGCCCGAAGCCGGGCGAGGAACTCCGGCCGCTCCGCGGCGAACCACTCGAGGAGCGGCCCCGTGTAGTGGAGCGAGAGGCGGACGCCCGGGTGGCGCTCGACCGCGTCGAGCATGGGCAGGTAGGCGCGGTCGTACACCTCGGCGAACACCCAGCCGAAGTTGCCCACGGGCTGGTGGTTGTGGATCGCGAGGGCCAGCGAGATGCGGGGGGCGGCCACGGAGCGGACCTCTCTGGAGCCGGCGCCCCGACCGTGGGCGCCGCGATCGATCAGGAGCCCGAAGAGGCCCCGGCTGGGGCGCCCTCGGGCACGGCGGCGGTAGGGACGGGCTGGACGGGCACGGTCCCGGCGTGCGCATCCCCGCGCGGCAGGTACAGGTGCTCGACGTACTCGTGGAGCATGCGGGTCGTCGAGAACCGCCAGATGTTGCTCGCGATGGCGTTGCGCATCAGCTGGACCCACCGGGCCGGCGGCGCTCCGGCGTCGCGCTCGTAGTACGCGGGGATCAGCTCCTCCTCGAGGATCCGGTACAGGTCCTGCGCGTCCGCCCAGTCCTGCGCGCCCTCGTCGGGGTTCGTGTCGCGACCGCCGATCGCCCATCCGTTGTCGCCGGTCCAGCCCTCGTCCCACCAGCCGTCGAGCACGGACAGGTTGGGGATCCCGTTCGCCGATGCCTTCATCCCGGACGTGCCCGAGGCCTCGAGGGGCCGGCGTGGGTTGTTCAGCCACACGTCGACGCCCTGGACGAGGAACCGGCCGATGCGGATGTCGTAGTCCTCCATGATGAACACCCGCCCCCGGAGCCGCGGGCTGCGGGACCGCCCGAAGATGTCCTGGATGACGCCCTGTCCGGGCCGGTCGGCGGGGTGCGCCTTGCCGGCGAAGATGATCTGCACCGGGCGCTTGTCGTCCCACAGCATCCGGGCGAGCCGCTCGATGTCCGTGAACAGGAGCGCCGCCCGCTTGTAGGTCGCGAACCGGCGCGCGAACCCGATCGTGAGGATCGACGGGTCGAGAACCTCCTCCAGCTCCTCGAGCGTTGACGGTGACTCGCCGTGGCGCGCGAACTGGCTGCGCAGACGACCCCGGGCGAAGATTGCGAGCTCCAGCTTCTGGCGCTGGTGCGCCTCCCACAGCTCCTGGCCGGGAACCTGCTCGATGCGGTCCCAGAACCGCCGTTCGGCGGGCTGGTCGTCCATCGTGTCGAGGTCGGCGTTCGTGTAGCGCTCGAGCGCCTCGCGGATCGGCTGGCCGAGCCACGTGGACGTGTGGACGCCGTTGGTGATGCCGAGGATGTCGTGCGGCGTCACGCCCTGCCACGTCGCGTTTGCCGTCCGGGCGTGGAGCAGGCTCACGGCGTTGGCGCCGCGTGTCAGGCGGAGCGAGAACGCCGTCATGTCGAACCCGGACGGGTCCTGCTCCACGCCGAGCCCGCGCTCGATCAGCGATTCGATCCCGATCCCGCCGGTATTCGGCCGACCGTCGCCCTCGAGCAGCGGTGCGGCGACACGGCGTACGAGCTCGGCGTCGAACCGCTCGTTGCCCGCCGACACCGGCGTGTGGATCGTGAACACCGAGTCGGACCGGACCGCTGCCCAGGCGTCGTCGAGGGTGCGCCCCGACGCGACGAGCTCGCGAGCGCGCTCCGCGAGCAGGAACGCGGAGTGACCCTCGTTGAGGTGCCACACGGCGGGCGTGAGGTCGAGCTCTCGCAGCGCGCGGACGCCGCCGACGCCGAGCACGAGCTCCTGGTGGAGGCGCATCTCGCGACCGCGGACGTACAGGATGTGCGTGATGGGCCGGTCCGAATCGTCGTTGTCGGGAACGTCGGTGTCGAGGAGCAGGACCGGGACGCGCCCCACCTGCGCGACCCAGACGCCGGCGTACAGGTCGCGCCCCGGAAGCGGCACGCTGACGGTCAGCGGCTCCCCGAGGCGGTCGAGCGCGCGGAGGATCGGCAGGCGGGCGAGCTCGTAGTCCGGGTAGGCATGCTCCTGGTGGCCGTCCGCGTCGATCGTCTGGCGGAAGTACCCCTTGCGGTACATGAGCCCGACGCCGATGAGCGGCAGCGCCATGTCCGACGCCGTCTTCATGTGGTCGCCGGCGAGCACGCCGAGGCCGCCGGAATAGATGCCGAGGCTCTCGTGGAAGCCGTACTCGGCGCAGAAGTACGCGATCGGGCCCTGGAGCTCGTCGCCGTGGTGCCGCGCGAACCAGTGATCGGCGCCGTTCGCCATGTAGGCGTCGAACTCGCGCAGGATCTCCTCGTAGTCGGCCATGAATGCCGGGTTGTTGAGCAGCTGGTCCCAGGCGACCGGTCCGGACAGGACGGGGACGGGGTTCCGGTACCGCCCCCACGCCCCGGCGTCGATCCGGCTGAACAGGACGCGCGCCCGGGGGTGCCAGGACCACCACAGGTTGTAGGCGAGTCGCCGCAGCCCTTCCAGCTTCGGAGGCAGGTGGAACGAGGCGCCGGGTGCGACCGGCACGTGAACGAGGGGCTCCATGAGCGGGACATGATAGTCGGGACGATTGCCGCGTGTGAACCGGTTTAGTGGCGCGTGCATCGCAGCGGCATGTCGTGCCGACCGCGCGCGGGGGAACCGGGGCCGGCAGTAGCATCGGCCGATGACGATTCGAGTCGCCCTGCTCGCCGCCGAATGCGAGCCGTGGGCGAAGACGGGTGGGCTCGCGGACGTCGTCGATGCGCTTGCCCGGGCGCTCGGTCGCCTGCCCGAGGCCGGCACCGAGCTATCGGCGCCTGTCGACGTGTTCCTCCCGCGCTACCGGACCGTCGTCGTGCCGCCGGACGCCGAGCGCGAGCCGACGATCACCGTGGCGGATCCGCGCGGGGGAGCGCCGCTCGAGGCGGGGATCGTCGACGTCGCGGCGCAGGGGTACCGGCTGCGGCTCGTTGACGTGCCGGCGGCGTTCGATCGGGACACCTACTACGACTTCCCCGACGACCCGTGGCGGTTCGCCGTGTTCTGCCGCGTCGCGCTCGCCGCCCTCGAGCGCGACGCCACGCCGCTCGACGTGCTCCACGTCCATGACTGGCACACGGGACCCGCACTCCTCGAGCGCGCGCGAGGCGAGGCGGCCGGCAATCCGTTCTTCTCGTCGATGGCTGTGCAGGTCACGCTGCACAACCTCGCGTACCACGGCTGGACGGGCATCGATCGCCAGGACCAGCTCGGGATCCGGCCGGGCGACCCGTTCGCGGGCTCGAACCCCGACGGGATCGACCTCCTGCTCACCGGCATCGAGCGCTCCGAGATCGCGAACACGGTGTCGCCCGGCTTCGCCCGCGAGTCGCTGACGCCCGCCTTCGGGATGGGCCTCGACGACGCGCTGCGGGCGAAGGGCGACCGGTATCTCGGCATCCTCAACGGCATCGACCCGGACGTGTGGAACCCGGCCACGGACGCCGCCCTCGCCGTTCCCTACGACCGCACCCAGGTCCGGCGCAAGCAGGCGTGCCGGGCGGACCTCCTCGAGCGCGCGGGCATGGACCCGACCGACGACGGGATCGTGCTCGGCATGATCGGCCGGCTGGACCCGCAGAAGGGCTTCGACCTCCTGGCCGACGGCGCGCCCGACCTGCTCGCGGCCGGGGCGCGGATCATCGTCCAGGGAAGCGGCGATGCCGCGCTCGCCGACCCGTTCCGCGAGCTCGCCGCTGCCGACCCCGGTCGGGTGGCGCTCATCGAGCGCTTCGACCGCGAGATGGCGCGCCGGATCTATGCCGGCGCCGACGTGTTCCTCATGCCGTCGCGGTTCGAGCCCTGCGGCCAGGGCCAGATGATCGCGCTGCGCTACGGCACCCCGCCCGTGGTCCGGCGGACGGGCGGCCTCGCCGACTCGGTGATCGACGAGGACGAGCACCCGGGCGAGGGGACCGGGTTCGTCTTCGACGACGCGACGCCCGAGGCGCTCGTGGGCGCCGTGGCGCGTGCGGTCGCGCATCGGGCGAGCACCGACGGGTGGGCCGCGCTGCAGGACAGGGGCATGGCCGTCGACTTCAACTGGGACACGGGCTCCGCGCCCCGCTACCTCGAGACGTACCGGCGCGCGATCGCCCTGCGGCGCGAGACGGCCTGACCGCTGCCGCGTCGCGGGCGCGCCCGGGCATGCGAGAATCCGGTCGCACCATCCTGACCCCAGCCGCGGCCCTCGGCCGCCGGAGGCCCCGATGCCCAGGCAGTTCGTCGTCCAGGTCCCCAACCGTCCCGGCCAGATGGCCGAGCTCGCGGAACAGATGGCGGCAGCCGGCGTCGACCTGCGCGCGATCGGCGGGGGAGGCCTCGGCGACTTCGGGCACTTCATCCTCACGACGGCCGATGACGACGGCGCGCGCCGGGTCCTCGAGGACGGCCACTGGACGTTCATCGAGGGGGAGTCGCTCCTCGCCGAGGTCGATGATCGCCCGGGCGGCATGGCGAGGGTGGCACGGGCGCTCGCGGACGCGGGCGTCAACGTCCAGGGCCACCTGTTCCTCGGTCGGTGGAGCGACCGGGCGACGTTCGCGTTCGTCGTCGACGACCCCGAGAAGGCCCGCCCGATTCTCGAGAAGAACTAGCTCGAGAGGAGCTCGGCGGACCGCTCCGGGACGGCGTCCGCGCCCGGCACGAAGTCGGCCGCCAGCTCCAGGACTCGCTCGAGCGACACGTCGTCGACGAACGAGTCCTGGTGATCGCATCCGCGCGTCTC
>DATFQL010000019.1:0-3936 GCA_035264305.1 Candidatus Limnocylindrales bacterium
GTCCCTGGGCGCGTGGCCCTCCTGCGGGTCCTGGCCGTCGTCCGACGCGTGCGTCTCGCCGGTTCCGCCGCCGCCGTCGTCGCTCAGCTCGACGCGCAGCCCCGAGGCCCGGCAGGCTGCCGCCAGGTGCGGCCTGTCCACCGGGACGCGGACGACACCCGTGGACCCCGCGTCAAGATCGGCGAGGATGTGGGTCCACAGCACCAGCTCGTACACATCCCACCGGACCGCCATCCGGACCCGATCCCACCAGCTGATGCCGTCGAACAGGAACCGGCCCGTGACGCCTGTGGCCTGCGCCCAGCGGTCGAGCCCGTCATGCGCCGTCGCGGGGACGTCGATTGCCGCCAGGACCCGTGCCGCAAGCGGCCGGACGGCGAGGATGTTCGACGGCGTGCCGGGGGGTGGCGTCCACCACGGCGACAGCACCACCACGAGCTCGTCTGCATGAACGCTCGCCGCCGTCGGGGAGTGCTGACGGAAGGCGATCACGCTTGGCACGGCACGAGTCTGCCACGCCGTCCGCGCGCGATGTGCCGCCTTCGGCTCAACGGCCCGGAGCCGCCGCCGTGCTGGCCCCGTCGGTCAGACGCTCGCCGGCGTCTCCGGGTAGAGGCCCTCGTACCGCACCCCGTAGCGGGGCTCGGCGAACACGTCGACGGTCGCCTCGCGCCACGCCGCGTAGTGGGGTGTGTCCTTGTGCCGGGCGGCGGCGGCCTCGTCGACGTACCACTCGTACAGGAGGAACCGGTTCGGGTCCTCGACGGAGCGCAGGACGTCGAAGCGCAGGTTCCCGTCCTCTCGGATGGACGCCTCGTGGTTGGCCCGGGTCGCGTCGAGGAACGTGTCGACCTGGTCGGGCTTGACGTGGATGTGGACGAGCGTGACGAACATCTGATCCTCGGTGGGGGGCGCGTGATCAGGCGAGGCGCGCGTAGTCGGCCGTGGCGCGCTTGACGAAGCGGCCGTTTCCCTTCGACCCGGTGAACTCGCCGTTCCGCACGACGACCGTGCCGCGGCTCAGGACGACGTCCGACGCGCCCTGCACGCTCCACCCCTCGTAGCACGAGTAGTCGACGTCCATGTGGTGCGTCCTCGCCGAGATCGTTCGCATCCGGTTCGGGTCGTACACGACGAGGTCCGCGTCGGACCCGACGGCGATCGCGCCCTTGCGTGGGTACATGCCGAACAGCTTGGCCGGCGCGGTCGAGATGATGTCCACCCACCGCTCGCGCGAGAGCCGGCCCTGCACGACCCCGCCGTCATGGAGCAGGTCGACCCGGTCCTCCACCCCTGGCAGGCCGTTCGGGATCTTCCGGAAGTCACCCTTGCCGAGCTCCTTCTGGCGGTGGAAGTCGAACGGGCAGTGGTCCGTCGAGACGACCTGGAGGTCGTCCTTGACGAGCCCCGTCCACAGCTCCTCCCAGTGGGGATGCTTCTCCCGGAGCGGCGGCGAGCACACGAACTTCGCCCCCTCGAACCCGTTGCCCATGTCGTCGAGACTGAGGAACAGGTACTGCGGGCACGTCTCCGCGAACGCCTGGGCGCCCCGGTCCCGGGCGCCCCGGATCGCGTCGAGCGCGTCCTTGGCCGAGAGGTGGACGATATAGACCGGGACCCCGGCGGCCTCGGCGAGGCGGATGACGCGGTTGGTCGCCTCGCCCTCGAAGATCGGGTAGCGGGCGACGCCGTGGTAGTACGGGTCTGTCTTGCCGGCGGCGACCAGCTGCGCCGCGACGACGTCGATGGCCGGCCCGTTCTCCGCGTGCATCATGATCAGCCCGCCGTTCTTCGCGGTCTGCTGCATGGCCCGGAAGATGTGGTCATCGGGGCTGTAGAACACGCCCGGGTAGGCCGTGAACAGCTTGAAGTCCGGGACGCCCTCGGCGACGAGCGTGTCCATCTCCGCGAGCGTGTCGTCGTTGACGTCGCTCATGATCATGTGGAACCCGTAGTCGATGACCGCGTTGCCCTCGGCCTTCGCGTGCCACGCATCGAGGCCCGCCCGCAGGCTCGCCCCGCGGCTCTGGACCGCGAAGTCGACGATCGTCGTCGTCCCGCCGAACGCGGCCGCGCGCGTCCCGGTCTCGAACGTGTCCTTCGCGAACGTGCCGCCGAACGGCAGCTCCATGTGCGTGTGGACATCGATCGCACCCGGGATGAGGTACCTGCCGCCCGCGTCGATCGTCTCGTCGGCCGTCACGCCGGCACCCGCGAGGTCGATCCCGATCTGCGCGATCGTGTCGCCGACGACGAGCACGTCGGCCGGGTACGAGCTGTCGGCCGTGACGACGGTGCCGTTGGCGATCAGGGTGCGCATCGTGCCTCCTCGCTCGCTGAATGCCGGACGGCAGCGGCCGGCGGGCCGCGCGACGTGGCGGCAATCGTAGCGAGGGAGCGGGTGCGGCGGGGGTCAGCCGAAGGGCAGCGAGGCGTGGATCCCGATGCTGGCCGCGACGCCGAGCTCGATCGACCAGGCGAAGGCGGTCGCCCCGATGGCGGTCATCGCGGCCGCGAATGCCGTCAGGCTCACGGCGTGACGCCGGCGGCGCGCGCGACGGGCAGCCGGTCCATCGGCCTCCCACCACGGGTCACGGCGATTGACGAGCGACAGTGACGGCATCGAGCACCTCCAGCGCCGCAGTGTCGCGCCGGCCACGCCGTCGGGTCGAGGGTGACGAACGTCCCCGGACCCCGCACTCAAATGGCCCGGACTGCACCATGACTGGCCGGGCCGCTTCCGGTCGCAGGATCGCGGTGCGGCCGCGCACCGGCCGAACCCAGGGTCCCCTCCCTGGCGGCAGCGGGATCGATGGCCGCTCGGCGCGCGAAGAGGGTCGACACCGGGATCGACCCGACCACGTAGCCGGTCGGCAGCGCGAGCGCGGCGAGGAGCGGGGTCGCGGCTGCTGCCGCATCGGTCACCCGGCCGTCCACGCGGCCGGCAGGGCCTCGACGGGATCTCCGACGCGCACGCGTCCCGGGACCAGCACCTCCGCCCATACGCCGAACGGGAGCGGTTCGGTCGCGAGGACGTCACGGCGCGTCTCGGCGAGGAGGCGCAGCGTATCGAGCGACCGGATCCCGGTATCGGGATCCTGTGTCGTCACGGCGCAGCGCCCGATGTTTCCGCCGGGGCGTACCACCGCCTCTCCGACCCGTACCGGGCACCCGATCCACGTGTCCTCGGCGTGCGCCTCCACGCCGTCCACCGTGAACGTCATCCGGAACCGTCGGCCATCGACCGGCTCGGCGAGTCCTGCCGCCGCCGCCATCGAACGGAGCGCGCCGGACGACTGGATCGAGACCGAGCCGCCCTCATCCGCCCGGTCGACCCCGGCGCCATCGTCGGTCATCCGTACCAGGGTGAGTCGCTGTCCGGCGGCGTCGCTGAGGGCCTCGGCGTACGCGCCCAGCACGATCCGTGCCCCCCGCTCGGCCCCGTAGAAGATCGCCTCGACCGAGTCGCCGAGCTCGACCGGACCACCGACCGTGCGGCCATCGGGGAGATGGAGCACGAGCGTCTCCGGGTCGTCGCCGATCTCCGGCCGGATGCGCACGAGCGGCCCGAGCCGCTTCCCGTTGGCGAGCCGGTGCTGGGCGTCGAGGATCACGTACCGGCGGTCGGCCGCGACGCCGGTCCTGGAGACGCTCACCGTGTCGGGGTGGACGAGGCCGAGCGCCTTCACGGGCGCGATGGCGATGCGGGCGACGGTTCCGGCGGTCACGTGGGCAGTATCGCGTGGTCCGCGCGCGGCGGGCGAGCCGCGGCCTGCAGGCGGTGACCGGCGAGTGAGCTACCGGCCAGTGACGACGCGGGCGAGCAGCCCGGCCTTGCGGTGTCGCGGCACGACCGGGCGCCGGCCGCTCGCGCCGTACCCGTCGCGTTCGAGCTCGCGGAGGATCTCGCGGTACATGGATGCGGCGGCCCGTACG
>DATFQL010000020.1:0-3278 GCA_035264305.1 Candidatus Limnocylindrales bacterium
GTGCAGTGGACGAACCCATCCGCGTCGTACGCGGCGGGGACGTAGGGCATCGCGGGGTCCCATCCGTCCCAACGCGCCTGGGGCACCAGATGGAGGGTCGGGCGGGTCACCGGCCGCTCCCCGGAGTCGCCGGGCGGTCGACGTGGCGCCAGCGTCGGTCCATGACGAGATGGATCACCGTCGGCCCCGATGCCGCGAGCGCCGTCCGAAGCGCTCCCTCGAACGCGGCATCGGTCTCGACGCGGACACCCCGGGCGCCGCATGCCCGTGCCGCGGCCGCGAAGTCGAGCGGCCCGAGGTTCGTCGCCGGCGACGTCTCGCTGCCCGCCCGGTCCTGATGGTCGCGGATCATCCCGTACTGCTCGTTGTCGAACACGAGCGCGACCACGTGCGCGTTCTCGCGCACCGCCGTCTCCACCTCGGCGAGCGTCATCCCCATGCCACCGTCGCCCACGAGCGCGACGACGCGACGCTCGCGGTGCACGAGCGCCGCGGCCAGCGCCGCCGGGAAGCCGTAGCCCATCGCGCCCGACGTCGGGCCGAGGAACGTGCCGGGTCGGCGGAACCGGAACCCTCTCGCCGCCCAGCTCCCGAACGCGCCGGCGTCGGTCGTGATGATCGCGTCGTCGGGGAGGAGCCGCCGGAGCTCGCCGACGATCCGGCCGGGATGGATGCCCGGCCCGTTCCACGTGCCTCCCTCCACCGTCGCCGCCGCCTCCCAGGCCGCGCGGTCCTCGGCGTTGTGCCGGTCGCGTGCGGCAAGCGGCTCTGCGACGAGGACCGCCTCCTTGAGTCGGGCGTTGGCGGCGCGGAGGAACGCGCGGGCATCGGCTCGGACGACGCGCTCGGGCGGCTCGGCGAAGCCGACGGCGCCGGCCCGGGGCTCGAGGTCCACGTGCATCCAGCGCTGCCCCATCCCGGGGATCCGGTACTCGGCCGTGGTCGGCTCATTGAGGCGACACCCGATGACGAGCAGGGCATCCGCAGCCGCGAGGCGCTCGCTCACCGTCAGCGGCGCCCCGAAGCCCGCGACACCGAGGTACAGCGGATGGTCGTTGGCGATCACGTCGGCCCGTCGCCACGAGGCGATGACGGGGACGTGCAGGAGCTCGGCGAACCGGACGAGGTCGTTCGAGCACCGCGCGCGCAGCACGCCCGCACCGGCGAGGATGACGGGCCGTTCGGCGGCGGCGAGGAAGTGGAGCACCGCGCGCACGTCGGCCAGGCTCGGCGCCTCGGGGTGCGCGCGGACGACCGGGACCTGCGTGTCGTCCGGGAGGGGCAGCTCGAGGACGTCCTCGGGCAGGCTGAGGAGCGCGGGACCCGGCCGACCCTCGACCGTTGCCCGGACCGCGGCCTCGAGCGTGGACGCCGCGGTCGCCGGGTCGTCGATCTCGCCCGCCCATTTCGCGAGGCGGCCGATCGTGCCCACGAGGTCGACCTCCTGGAACGCCTCGCGCCCGCGGAGGCCCCGTTCGACCTGGCCCACGAGGACGAACATGGGCGTCGAGTCCGCGGTCGCGGTGTGGATGCCGATGGCCAGATTCGCCGCCCCGACGACGCGCGTCCCGAGGCAGGCGGCCGGCCGGCCGGTGAGCTGCCCGTACGCCTCCGCGGCGAACGCGGCAGCCCCCTCGTGCCGGGTCGCGACGAGGCGGATCCCGGCTGCTTCGAGCGCGTCGAGGACAGGCAGGAAGCTCTCGCCCGGGACGGTGAACGCGAGGCGGACGCCGGCGGCGCGCAGCGTCGCCGCCACGAGCTCCGCGACGGTCGTCGGGGCGGGGTGGTCGCGAACAGGTGCTGACGTGCGCTCGTGGGCGGCTTCACCCTCGGTTGCCGCTTCGACGGCCCCTGGGCCACCGCTCGCGTCCATCCCTCCTGGCGCGGCCGGCGTCTCCCCCTCATCAGCGTGGTCCTCTCCCCCATCCGCCGGGGGCGCATGAGCGAGGTCGGGATCCAGCGCGAGCTGGTCGTCGGAATGGGGCTGCATGGCGACCTCCTGGCAGCCGGCAGGGACGGCGGTCCGTCCGCGGCCGGGGTGTGCGGCGGGTGGAGCGGGCGTCAGGCGCCTAGGGGCCGACGGCGGCGGGGACGGCGGCCATGCCCGCGAGCATGCCGACGATCACCACCACGGCGACGATGATCATGATGACCCGTGCGGCTCGCGATCCGGGCATCGGTGGCTACCGGTAGTTCTCGAACTGGAGCGGGACGGCCTCGTCGAGCTCACGGAGCCGGCCGATCACCTTCTGCAGCTCGTCCCGGCTCTTGCCCGCGACCCGGATCGCATCGCCCTGGATCCGCGGCTGGACCTTGGGGAACTCGTCCCGGATCTGCTTCACGAGCTTCCGCGCGAGGTCGTCCGGAAGGCCGCGCTGCAGGCCGATCTCCTGGCGCACCTTGCTGCCGCCCGCCGGCACCACCTCGCCCCACTCGAAGATCTTGAGCGACAGGTTGCGGCGAACGGCCTTCGACTCGATCAGGTCCCGGATCGCCTTCGCGCGCATGTCGGAGTCGGTCACGAGGACGATCCGGTCCTTCTCCTGGGTGAGGTCCACCTGCGCGCCCTTGAAGTCGTAGCGCTGCTGCACCTCGCGGCGCACCTGGTCGAGCGCGTTCCGCAGCTCCTGCTCATCGAAGTCCGAGACGACGTCGAACGAGATCTCTCCCGCCACGTCACGCTCCTTCCCGGGCCCCGCGATGCTCGCGGGTCACTGGCCACAGCCTCAGGCGCGCGATGCGCCCGTCCTCCCCCACCTCGGCGGAGAGGAACCCTGCCTGTCGCACCTTGTCCGTCTCGTTGCCGACGAGGTTCCAGCTGGCGTGCCACGCCGCGAGAGCCGTATCGCCGGAGACCCAGTGACGTTCGATCACGAGGTCGTAGGACCGCTCCGCGTCAGCCACCTCCAGCAAGTATGCCCGCAGCGCGTTGTGCCCGACCAGCGGGGGCTCGAACGGGTCGAGGACGAGCTCGCCCTCCTCGCGGAACAGTCCGGTCCACGCGTCTCCGTCGTACGTCGTCCTGGCCACGCGGTAGGACTCGAGGAGGTCGTGCGCCTCGGCGTAGCTGAGCGTCATCGGGCAGCCTCCAGGTGTTCCAGCAGCAGCTCGCCGATCCGGTAGGAGCGCCCGCCGCCCATGACGAGAACGGCGTCTCCGGAGCGGACCTCGCCGGCGAGCCACCGGGCGGTCTCCTCCACGGTACCGGGCGCGGCGACCGGGATGCGCGGCGCCCGTCGCGCAACCGCCTCCGCGAGGCCCGCAGCCGACGCGATCGT
>DATFQL010000021.1:0-2931 GCA_035264305.1 Candidatus Limnocylindrales bacterium
GGGTACAGGCGCACGACGAGGATCCCGGCCGCGACACCGACCAGCGCGGGGACAGCCGCGATCAGCGGGTCGACGCCCGCACCGTCGGTCGCGACGTCGATCGCGGACAGGCCGCGTTCGCGCAGCAGCAGCGCGCCCCCGATCGCGCCCCCGACGACGAGGGCCTCGAACATCAGCCGTCGGGCGCTCACGCCCGGGACGATCCGCTCCTGCCCGTCACGTGCCGGTCCCGTTCCACGGGCCACCCGAGCAACCGTTGCGACCACGACAGCGACCGTGACGGCGACCACGGCGACGACGCCGCCGCCGGTTGCGGCCAGGCGGCCGGCCGGGACGAGCACGATCGCGACGAGACCGGCGACGACCGCCGCGGGGAGCGCGATGAGGAGGCCCTCGGCAAGGACGGGGCCGACAACCTGGGCTCCCGAGGCCCCGCGCGAACGCGCCAGGGACATCGTCGAGCGGCGTCGGCGGGCCGCGAGGGCGCCGATGAGCGCCAGCGTCCCCATCGCCACGAGCGCCGGCCCGAGCGCCATGACCGACACGAGCGAGGACGCCGCCTGCCAGCGTCCGCGGTGACCCTCGAGGATCGGGAGCATGCCCGTCCGGAGTGCCCTATCGGCAGAGGCGGTGATGTTCGCGGACGGGTACGCGACCTGGAGCTGGCGGAACGCCGTGACGGTCCGCGCTACGCGTCGATCGCTCAGGCGTCCGAGGTCGAGGAACGAGCGCCAGGTGTAGCGGAGCACGCGATCGCTCGATCGGGTTTCCTCCGCGAGCGTGCCATACGCGCCATCCGCCAGGAGCAGCGCCGCATCGAGGAGCTGGGTCTCGGGCGAGAGCGCCCGGATCACGGGATGCACCGGCGTCTTGTCGTCCATCCACGCATCGGCGTCGGGCTCCGGTACCTCATAGATCCCGGTGAGCGTCGCGTAGGCGTAGAGGCCACCCTGCGTCTGGCCGATGAGCGGATCGCCGGGATCGCCGACAAGCTCGATCGTGTCTCCGATCGCCAGCCCGAACGCGTCGGCGGTCGCCCTCGACACGCCGGCCTCGTAGACGGGCACGTCGTCGACCCGCTCCGGCCCGACGTCGTCCCGCGTGGCGACGGCCGGCGTCGGTGCCCGGCCCTCGGCGTAGCGGACATCGTGGTCCACCCCCTCCTGGATCCGGAGCCGGACGAAGGCGGGGTCCGTCGTCGGCTTGTTCACGCGGAACCGGCCCGACTCGACGAGGGCGCTCCGCGTGGAGATCAGCGAACGCACGGGAACCGGGAACGTCTCCTCCCGCTCGAGTCCGGCCGCGCGGATTGCTGCAAGCGGGTCGTCCTCGGGGCCCGGCGCGATACCGAGATCCTCGATGAGTGAGATGTTGCGGGCGGCCGCCGGTGCCGAGGACACCTCGGCACGCAGCGCGCCGTCGGCGAGGCTCGCGAGCACGCGGGGCGCGAGCGCGGCCAGGAACGCCGTGACGAGCACGAGCACGGCGAGGCCGAACGTGGCGGCTCGGTCGTCGCGCAGCCGGCGGAGGGCGAGCCGCGTCCAGGCCACCTACTCGTCCCTCGCCCGGAGCACGGCGCTCGTCCGGGCGCCCGGCAGCTGCCGGCGCACGAGGAGCACGGTCGCAACCGAGAGCAGCACCCCCAGCACGATCGTCGGCGCCAGGGCCTCCAGCGGCACGACGACGTCGGGCGCGGGCACGGGGGTCTCACCGGACGACGTGAGGGTCACGAACGGCAGCGCGAGCCACGCGAGCACGAGGCCGAGCCCGACGCCGGCCGCGAGCCCGACGACGAGCAGCGCGACGTTCTCGAGCGTCAGCCAGACCATCAGCTGGCGCGGCGCGAGGCCGAGTGCCTTGAGCAGCGCGAGCTCGCCGAGGCGCTCCGTGGTCGACACGCTCACGCTGACGAGGTAGCCGATCGCGGCGAACACGAGCGCCGCGAGCGAGCCCAGCCCGAGGATGCCGATGACGCCGAGACCGAGCGGATCCTCGGCGAGGCCGACCTCGACCGCGGTTCGATCGACGACGCGGTCGGCCTGGACGGGCGCCGCCGCGAGGGTCGCGGCGACGGTCGCGCTCTGACCCGGCGCGGTCCCCAGCCACCACTCCGCCGCCTCGCCCGACGCGACCTGCGCCGCGAGCCGGAGGAGCCCGATCGCCTGGACGTCGACGAGCGCGAACGGCCTGGCGGGGTCGAGCGTCGGGAAGCCGTCGATCGTCGAGAGCACGCGGACGTCGAACGGGACGCCGAACACGCGCGCCTCGAGGGTGTCTCCGATGGCGGCGCCGGTCCGATCGAGGAACGCCTCGTTGACGAGGATCGACGCGGGTGACTGCGGGCCGTCGCTGAGGTTCCGCCGGTACTGGACGCTGTCGCCGCCGAACAACGCCTCGATGTCCACCCGCTCGGGCAGCGGCGCCGGTGCGTCGACCTCCTGCCCAACGCCGCCCAGGGTGATCAGCGACCGTCCGCCGACGATGGCCACGGGCGTCCAGCTCGCGCCGTCGTCAGCCGGGCTTGCCTCCACCGACCGCACATCGACGTGCCCGGTGGACGCGGCGTCGATGCCACCACCAGGCGTCACGTCGAGCTGGATGCCCACGATCGAGGCCGGCAACGCGACCGCGGCGCCATCCGCGAGGGCAAGCGGCGCAACCAGCCGGACGCCCTCGACGTCGAGCCGCCCCGTCGCGCCCGGCAGCCTCACGATCCGGCCGTCGGCGTCGACGAGCACGAGGGCGAAGGTGAGGCCGCCGGTGTCCGCCGGAAACGGGCCAAGGCCTTCGAGCGGCTGGAATGCCGAATCGACGACGAGCGAGAGCCGCCGGGTGCCCTCGGGGATCGGGACGCCGGGCGGTTGCGGGCGTGTCGCCCCGAGCGCGGCGAGGCCGTCCACGGTCGTCGCCCCGTCCGCGTCGTTACGGACC
>DATFQL010000022.1:0-17261 GCA_035264305.1 Candidatus Limnocylindrales bacterium
ACGAGCAGCGGAACGGCCACCCCCGCGTCCCGCAGCTCGACCGCCTCGTCCAGGGTCGCGACCGACAGCCCGTCCACGCCCGCGGCCTCGAGCGCGAGCGCGACGGGCACCGCACCATGCCCGTAGGCATCGGCCTTGACGACGGGCTCGACCCGGACGCCTGGCCCTGCGAGGCCTCGAAGCGCGGCGACGTTGCCACGGAGGGCGTCGAGGTCCAACTCGAGCCACGCCATCCTCGGCAGCGGCGGCAGCGCGGCACGCTGCAGTCGCGCCTCGATCGGGTCGCTCGCGGGGGCGTGTGCTCGCGGCGGCGCCGCTGCTCGCCGGGACGCCGCCGCCCGCGTCAGGCCCCGGCTCCGTCCGCCGGCGCGGCATCGGCGGAGACGGGCGACGGGTCCGGAGCCGGCGCGACAGGGCCGCTGTCCTCCTGGCCCTGTCGAGCCCCGAACCCCAGCCGGCGTCCGCTGCGCTGCCGCTCGGCGAGCTGCGCCAGCCGCTTGCGACCGATCGGCAGCGCCTCGCACAGGTCGCCCGCGAGCAGGCCGGCGTCCCCGATCCGCTCCCCCACGACCTCGCCTGCGATCCCGTGGAGGTACACACCGAGACGCGCGGCGTGGAAGGGCGGGAGGCCCTGGGCAAGGAGCGACCCGATCGTGCCCGCGAGCACGTCGCCGGTCCCGCCCGTCGCCATCGCCGGGTTCTCGAACGGGGCGATCGCGACCGACCCGTCAGGTCCCGCGATCACGGTCCGGGCCCCCTTCAGCACGACGACCTGCCGCCACTCGACGGCGGCCGCGGAGGCCGCGGAGGCCCGCGCGTCGTCGTCGTCGGTGAGGTCGCCGTCGGACTCGGGCTCGTGCCCGCTCCCGGCGCGCAGCCGCGCGAACTCCCCGGCGTGCGGCGTCAGGACGCACGGCCTGGTGACCCTGGTCCACCATTCGTCGGCTGACGCGAGTGACCGGAGCGCCTCGGCATCGAGCACGGCCGGGCCCGGCGACCCTTCCTCGGGGACGGTGAGCAGCAGGCGCAGCAGATCCGCGATGGCGAGCGAGGGACGGAGCCCCGGGCCGATGACCAGCGCGTCGTGCTGGTGGTCGAGGATCTTCGCGAGGGCCGGCTCGGGGTCCACCTCCTCGACGTCGTCCTCGGGCAGCGCCATCGTCGTCGCCTCGACGACCTTGGCCGCGAACAGCGGCTGGAGCGACTCGGGGATGGCGAGCGTCACGAGCCCGGCGCCCGCCCGGCCGGCGGCGCGGCAGACGAGCAGGCCGGCGCCGGCGTAGTCGAGCGACCCGGCGATGACGAGCAGCTTGCCGAAGGACCCCTTGTGGCCGCGCTTCGGCCGCTCCGGGACGAGCCGCGCCGCCGCATCGTCGTCGAGCAGCACGGCGCCGTCGGGCACGTTCGTCGACGCGGAGCCGGGCTCGCTGCCCGGTTCGCCGTCACGCCGCCCGAAGCCCACCGGTCGCCGGTCCGTCATGCCCTGACCTCGTCCTCGTCGATCTCGGTTGCGAGCGCCCGCGTCCGCTCGTGGAGGTCCCGCATCCGCTCGAACCGGGCCAGGAGCTTGCGCTCCCGGTCGTCGAGGCGGTCGTCGATGTCGAGCGGGAACACGTACTTTCCCCCGGCGGTCCGCACACCGAACGCGACCGCGACCGCGTAGTCCGACTCGTGGGTGATCGACACCGCGATCCGGCCCATGCCGAGCTGGTCCGCCCGCTGCGCGGCGCGCCCGTGGAGCCGGATCGCCGGCTGGCCCGTGGGCATCCGCTCGACCTCGATGTCCTTCCAGCCGATCCCCCGGACACCCAGCCCGAGCACCTTGGACACGGCCTCCTTCGCGGCCCAGCGGCCGGCGAACGTCTCCGGGCGGTCGCGGACATAGCGCCGCTCGGATGGGGTCAGGACGCGGATCGAGAAGCGTTCGCCGAAGCGCTCCAGCGCCGCGCGGATCCGCTCGACCTTCACGATGTCGATGCCGAGCTCCGTGCTCCCCTCCGGAACGATGCCGGCGGGCGGCCGGGGGTCGGGATGCTCCTCGGGCCGCGCCATCCCCTACTCCACCGTCACCGACTTCGCGAGGTTGCGCGGCTGGTCGACGTCCGTGCCCCGCGCGACGGCGGTGTGGTAGGCGAACAGCTGGAGCGGGATGACAGCGAGCGCCGGCGACAGGGCCTCGTGGGTGTCGGCCACCCAGACGACGTCGTCGGCCGAGCGGTGGATCTGGTCGTCGCCCTCGGTGGCCACCGCGATCACGCGCGCGTCGCGTGCCCGACCCTCCATCACGTTGCTGATGAGCTTGTCGTAGATCCGCGACCGGGTCGCGACGGTCACGAGCGGGCACTCGGCGTCGAGCAGCGAGATCGGGCCGTGCTTCAGCTCGCCGGCGGCATAGCCCTCGGCGTGCATGTAGCTGATCTCCTTGAGCTTGAGCGCGCCCTCGAGCGCGGCCGGGAGCGAGTAGCCGCGCCCGATGAACATGAACCCGCGCGAGTTGACGTAGCGACGAGCGAGCTCGGCGACGGCCGGGTTGAGCTCGAGGGTCCGCGCGGCCCCGTCGGGCAGCGCGCGCAGCGCCTGGCCGAGCTCCAGCTCCTGCTCGACGCCCATCGTGCCGCGCGCCTTCGCGATGGCCGCGGCGAGCACGATCAGCGTCGTCACCTGGGTCACGAACGTCTTCGACGCGGCGACGGCGATCTCCGGCCCTGCCTGCAGGAACATCACCGCATCGGCCTCGCGGGTGATGGCCGACCCGACCGTGTTCGTGACCGCGACGATCGGACAGCCCTGCTCGCGGGCCCAGCGGGTCGGCGCGATCGTGTCGGCCGTCTCGCCGGACTGGGTCACGGCCACGACGAGCGTGTTCGCGTCCAGGGGCGGCGGCGAGTACCGGAACTCCGAGCCGACGGTGACCCTCGCGGGCAGGCCGGTCCAGTCCTGGATGGCCGCGGCCCCGACCAGCCCCGCGTACGACGCCGTCCCGCACGCGACGACCTCCACCCGCGTTGCCCGGCGGAACGCGGCGTCGAGGCTGTCCACCTCCGGCGCGTGGATCCGGCCGTCGGCCGTTACCCGCCCGGCGAGCGACTGGCGCAGCGCCGCCGGCTGCTCGTGGATCTCCTTGAGCATGAAGTGCTCGTAGCCGCCCTTCTCCGCGGCCTCGGGCGTCCAGTCGATGGTGGTGACCGGCCGGTCCCTCGGCGTGCCGTCGACGTCCGTCACGACGACGCCGGTCGGCCGCACGTCGGCCACGTCGCCCTCGTCGAGAAAGACGACCCGGTTCGTGTGCGCGAGGATCGCCGCCACGTCGCTCGCGATGAAGCTCTCCTCGCCGTTCAGCCCGACGACGAGCGGCACGTTGTGGCGGGCGCCGACGAGGCGGCTCACCTCGTCCTTGTGCATCACCACGAGCGCGTACGCTCCCTCGACCCTGCGCAGCGACGCTCGGACGGCGTCGGCGAGATCGCCCGCGTACGCCTCCTCGACCAGGTGCGCCATCGCCTCGGTGTCGGTCTCCGAGGTCAGGACGTGACCACGCGCCTCGAGGCCGTCCCGGAGCTCGTGGAAGTTCTCGATGATGCCGTTGTGGATGACGGTGATCGCGCCGGTGCAGTCCTGGTGGGGATGCGCGTTGAGGTCGTTGGGGCGTCCGTGCGTCGCCCAGCGGGTATGCGCGAGCCCGATGGTCGCGTGCGGCGTCCCGTCGGCGATCGCGTCCTGGAGGTTGGCGAGCTTGCCCGCCTTCTTCTCGACGAACAGGTCGCCTTCCTCGTCGACGAGCGCGATCCCTGCGGAATCGTAGCCGCGGTACTCGAGCCGGCGCAGGCCCTCGATCAGGATCGGGCCCGCCTCGCGGGGACCCGTGTAGCCGACGATGCCGCACATGCGTGGGGGGAGACCTCCTGGGATCGCGCGCCGGCGCCCGAGGACTCCGGACGGTCAGTGTAGACGCTCCCCCGCGAGCGTCGCGATCGCATCGGCGAGCTCCGACACGACGGCCGCATCACCACCTTCGACCATCACGCGCAGCACGGGCTCGGTGCCGGACGGCCGGACGAGGATCCGGCCGTCGGGCGCGAGGCGGGTCTCCGCGTCGGCGATCGCCGCCAGCAGGACGTCGTCGTTCTCCCACTGGTCCCGGTGCCGGACGCGGATCGCGCGCTGCTGCTGGGGCAGGAGGGGGATCCGGCTGGCGAGCGCGTCGAGGCCGGACCCCGAAACCGTCATCACCCGGAGCAGCTCGAGCGCGGTCACGATGCCGTCCCCCGACGTGCTGTGCTCGCGCACGATGACGTGACCGCTCTTCTCGCCGCCCAGCCCGGCGCCGGACACGAGCATCGCCGCGAGGATGTGCTTGTCGCCGACGGGGGTCCGGACGATGCGGCCGCCCGCGTCCTCCACGGCGTGCTGGAGACCGCCGTTGGACAGGACGGACACGACGAGGCTCCGCCGGTCGAGGGCGTTCCGCTCGAGCCGCTCGAGCGCGAGGATGCCCAGGACCTGGTCGCCGTCGACGAGCCTCCCTGCCCCGTCCACCGCGACGCAGCGATCCGCGTCCCCATCCAGCGCGAAGCCGACGTCCGCGCCGTGCTCGACCACGGCGGCCGCGAGCGATGCCGGGTCCGTCGCCCCGCACCCCAGGTTGATGTTGTCGCCGTCGGGCTCGTCGTGGATCACGGTCACCCGCGCCCCCGTCGATCGGATGATCTCCGGACCGACCCGGTATGCCGCGCCATTCGCGACGTCGAGGACCACGTGGATGCCGCCAGCGTCGATCGCCCCCGCCAGCCGACGGCGGTCGGCGACGTAGCGCTCGACGAGGCGGCTCGCGTCGACGGCCCGGCCGATCGCCGCAGGCGGGACGCCGGGCAGCTCGTCGGCGCGCAGCACGAGCGCCTCGAGGTCCTCCTCCGCATCGTCGGCGAGCTTCTGGCCGGAGGGGTCGAGGACCTTGAGGCCGTTGTCCTCCGCGGGGTTGTGGGACGCGGACACCATGATCCCGGCGGCGAACCGGCCGTCCCCTGCGAGGAACGCGAGCGCCGGCGTTGGCACGACTCCGACGGAGTGGACGTCGGCACCCATGCTCGTCGCGCCGGCCGTGATCGCGGCGACGAACATGTCGCCCGAGCGACGGGTGTCCTGGCCGACGACGAGCGCCCCGCCCGCCCCCACGACCTCGTGGGCGGTCGCCCGCCCCAGCGCGAACGCGAGCGACGGCCGGAGGTCCACGTTCGCGGCGCCGCGGATGCCGTCCGTGCCGAACAGGCGGGTCATGTGCGTCCTCCGGGTGGGCGACCCGTGCGGGCCGATGTCAGGGTCGGGATCAGGGCGTCGAGGATGGCGTCGCGGTGGGTTCTGCGGGTGAGGCCGGACTCGCGTTCGCGCCCGGCCTCGGCGTGGACCCGGCCCGGGCGGAGGCGCCCGCCTGGGTGACGGTGACCGTCACGCGTTCGGGGTCGATCGTCACGACCTCGACACCGGACGGGATGACCGGAACGACGGTCACCTCGTGCGTGCCAGGACCGAGCCCGGCGACGTTGACCCCGACTTCGAGGGGTCCCGCCGAGAGCTGGTCGAGGTCCGCGACCGAGCCGAACAGCGTCAGCTGCACCTGCTGGGTCGACAGGTCGTACGCGAGCGACGCGTCGCGGCCGTCGAGGCGGATCCCCGCACCGTACGTCCGGGTCTGGGTGATCGGCGCGATCGTGACCGCGACGGTGACCTCGGCCGCGCTCGTCGTGGCGACCCCGCTTGGTGGCGCCAGCGCGACGGTCTCGGTGACGTCGGCCGTGGCACCCGCGACCGACACCGGCGCGGTGTCGAGCTGGATGAGGGTCGCCAGCTGCTCGGCGTCGCCCTCGACCGTGACGGTCCTGGGCTCGACGCTCACGGCGGCGATCCGGAACCCCGGTGCGGGCGACCCGGCGATCACCGGGTTCACGGGCAGCGTCAGCGAGTCCTTGTCGGTCAACAGCGGGATCGTCACGTGGACGGTCGCGGGCTCGACGTCGATGCCGGTGACCGTCTCGCCGTTGGCGTCGACCGGCCGCGCCGCGATCTCGCGGTCGACGTCGAACCCCTCGGGATCGAGCGCAACCGCAACCTCCGCCGCGACCACTCGGGCGACGGCCGACGCTGCACCACGGACCGTGACCACCTGGGGCTCGTAGGTCTCCTGGCCCACCTCCATCCCGTCAGGAGCCGGTCCGCGGACCAGCCGGACCTCCACCTCCTTGGTCGCCGACGTCTCGAGGACGACCTGGATGGTTCGCGGCGTCACGTCGATGACGGCGATGTTGGGGTCGACAGGGGTCACGCGGACGGGCACGTTGACCGGCTGGCCGTCCGGGCGGACGTTGGTCAGGTCGATGGTGGCGAGGAAGTCGCCGGGCCGGGGGCGGGGCGAGTTCGCGGGGGCGATGTAGCGGATCGACTCGACGTCGCGCAGCTGGTTCGTGATGATCGCGCGGGGGGGCTGGTTCTGGACCGTGACGACGATGGGGCCCTGGATGACGCTCGAGTCCTGCGAGGCGACGAGACCGGCGTACAGCAGGGTGGCGAGCGCGATCGCAGCGACCTTGAGGGGCCAGTTGTGGACGACGAGCCCGACGGCCCCGCGGATGAACCGCTCGACCGTCACCGGTTCGCCACTGCCGTCGCGGGCGTCCCGCTGTCGTCGTCGCGGGGGACCTCCGGCACCCGGTGCGCGGCATCATCGTCACCGTCCCCCACCGGCGCCGGCGCGGGTTCCACGGCGGGCTCCGGTACCGACGCCGCCAGCGGTGCCTTCCGGGCGTCGGTCGTGCCCGCGTCCGTCGTGCCGGCGTCGGTTGCCGCGTTGATCGTTGCGGGCGGCGGCGGCGCTCCGAGCGTGCCGCCGACCGGGCGGCTCGTCGCCTGGTCCCGCCGGATCCGACGCCGCGCGATCCGCAGCCGCGCCGCAGTCCCCCGGCGTCCACGCGCGAGGCCCGCCTGCGCCGTCTGCGACTCGAGGAGCGCGACGAGAGCCCGCTCGAGCTGCGCCTCGGTCGGCACGCGCACGATCCGGGCGCGCTCGACGACGCTCATCTGGCCGCTCTCCTCGGACACGACGACCGCCACCGCGTCCGTGTCCTCGGTGATCCCGAGGGCGGCCCGATGCCGGGTCCCGAACCGTTCCGAGAGCGTCATCTCGGTCAGCGGCAGGAGTGCGGCCGCGGCGAGGACGTCGCCGGCACGGATGATCACGGCGCCGTCGTGGAGCTCGGTCCGGGGCGCGAAGATCGTCGTCAGCAGCTCGTGCGTCAGGTCCGCGTGGAGCATCACCCCCGACTCGGCGATCTCCTCGAGGCCCGTCTCGCGCTCGAGGACGATGAGCGCGCCGTGACCCTCGTGCGACAGGATCCCGGCGGCCTTGGCCACCTCGCTCGCGACGTGCTCGATCCGTCGCTGCTCGGACGGCGCGAGGAGCCAGCTCAACGAGCCGACGCGGCCGATCCGCTCGAGCGCCCGTCGCAGCTCAGGCTGGAACACGACGACGAGGGCGAACAGCCCGACGACGGCACCTGCCTGGAGGAGCTGCGTGAACAGCCGCAGCTGGAGGAACTGCGCAAGCGCATACACGCCGAGCAGGACCGACACGCCGATGACGAGCGTGACCGCGCGGGTGCCCCGGATCAGGCTGAACAGCCAGTAGATGAAGATCGCGGTGATCGCGATGTCGAGCACCGTCGTCAGCGTGATCTGCCGGACGAGCGACTCGACGAGCGGGAGCATCCTCGATCGAGTGTAGCACCGGGGCCCGTGCCGCCCGCCCTCGGGCGAGCGTGTCGGGCGCCGTCGCTCGCCTAGCCGCGTGCCTCGCGGGCCGCCGCGAGACGGTCCGCGCCTGCCCCGTCGTCGAGCCCGACGAGGCGATCGAGCAGGTCCAGCTTCTCGGCGGCGAGCACCGCCCAGCCGCGCTCGTCATAGAGCTCGACGAGGCCGAGATGGAGGCCGATGTCGTCCGGCTCCAGGGACAGGGCGAGGTAGCACGCGTCGAGTGCCGCGTCGATCCGGCCGTCGCGCCGGTGCGCGGACGCAAGGTCGAGCAGGAGCGGGAGCGCCGCGTTGCCCTCCCCGCCGGCGATGGCGTCATCCGCGCGCCGCATGAGCGCGTCCACGTCGAGGTCCTCGGGCAGATCGCGGTCGAGCGCCGCGCGGACGGGCACCGGCTGTTCGGTCGGTGCTTCGGCAGGCAGGCCTTCGTCGTCGGCGTCGGACGTCGATATCGGCGCGCCGACCGCTGGGTCCGGTTCGTGGCCAGGCGCCTCGTCGCTCGACGCGGACGCGCCGGCAACCACGGACGCGGGGGCGACGACCGCGCCGGTGGCACCTGCCTTCCCCGCCGCCGCCCGCGTCAGGGCCGCGCCGTCGAGCACCTGCAGGGCCCGTTCGAGCGCGAGCCTGCCCGGCTCGGCCGGCGACGATTCCCGCAGCTGATCGATGAGCCGTTCCAGTGTCCGCCGGCGCTCCCGGCCCTCGGCGAGCTCGAGGGCGCGCCGAGCGGCGTCGACGGCGTCGGCGAGCTTGCCCGACGTGGCGCGGAGCTCCGCGAGGCTGTCATAGGCGTCCGCCGCCTCGGGTCGTCGGTCGAGCGCCGCGAGCGCCTGGGCCTTCCCGAGCATCGCCGCCTCGTCCCGCGGGGAGAGGGAGAGGGCCGCCGTGTAATGCCGGAGGGCCTCGACCGGCCGCTTCCGGCGCATCAGCGCGGTGGCGGCGCTCGTGTGCGGCGTCGACCGTTCCGGCGCGATGGCCGCGGCCTCCGCATACGCCTTCAGCGCCTCCTCGAGCCGGCCGCGGAGGGATGCGACATGCCCGCGCTTGAGCGCATCCTTGTAGCGCTCGTACAGGGCCTCGCCGCTCATGTCGCCTCCCGTGCTCCGCCGGCGCCCGCGAGGAGCTCGACGAGCAGCGCTTTCTGCGCGTGGAGCCGGTTCTCCGACTGCTCGAAGATCCGGCTGCGCGGACCGTCCATCACCTCGCTGGTGATCTCCTCGCCGCGGTGCGCCGGGAGACAGTGCATGACGATGGCGTCGGGCGCCATCGCCAGGAGGTCCCGGTTCACCTGGTACGGGGCGAAGGCGTCGCGGCGCTCCTCAGCCTCGGCCTCCTGGCCCATCGACGTCCACGCGTCCGTGTACACGATCGCCGCCCCCTCCACGACCGCCCGCGGGTCCTGGTCGAACACGAGCCTGCCCCCGTTCGTGGCAGCCAGGTCCCTGGCCTTCGCGACGATCCGCTCGTTGGGACCATAGCCCACGGGGTGCGCGAGCCGGACCTCCATCCCGAGCGTGGCGCCGAGCAGCACGAGCGAGTGGTAGACGTTGTTGCCGTCGCCGACGAACGCCAGCGGCACGCCCCGCAGGTCCCCGCCCAGCACCTCGGTGGCCGTGAACAGGTCGGCCAGGGCCTGGCAGGGGTGCTCGCGGATGGTGAGTCCGTTGATCACCGGGACCGATGCGCGCGCTGCCAGCTCGAGGATGACCTCGTGGGGTCCCGTCCGGGCCATGATCCCGTCCACGAAGCGCTCGAGGTTGCGGGCCACGTCCGCGACGGTCTCACGCCCGCCCAAGACGATGCTCTCGGTGAGGTAGATCGCATGCCCGCCGAGTTGCGTCATGCCGGCCTCGAACGTCACCCGGGTGCGCAGGCTCGGCTTCTGGAACAGCATCGCGAGCGTGCGCCGCTCGAGAGGCGGCTCGGCGTGCCGGCGCTCGGCGACGTATTCGGCCTTGAGCTCCCCGGCCAGCAAGAACAGCCCGCGGGTCTCGTTGGCCGTCAGATCGGCCGCGCTGACGAGATCACGCCCTCCAAGCGTCCCCATGCACCCCTCGCCCACGAATCACGATCGCCCGCGTCCGCTTGAGGACCACGGGCGATCAATGCTACTTGTCGCGAACCCCGGCCCAACCTTCGGCCGACGCCGCGCCACGCCGTTCGGGCGCCGACTAGCGCTTGGTGTACTGCGGGGCCTTCCGGGCGCGCTTGAGTCCGTACTTCTTGCGCTCCTTCATCCGCGGATCGCGGGTGAGGAGGCCGGCCTGGCGGAGCGGCAGGCGGTTGGCGTCCGGGTCGATCTGCAGCAGCGCGCGGGCGATGCCGTGGCGGATGGCACCCGACTGGCCGGTCACACCGCCGCCCTCGACCTTGATCATCGTGTTGTAGCGACCCTCGGTGCCGGTCACGCGGAACGGCATCCAGAGCTCGGCCTCGGGCAGGATCCCGCCGAAGAAGTCCTCCGGGCTCTTCCCGTTGATGACCATCTGGCCCTCGCCGGGGATGAGGCGGATGCGGGCAACCGCCGTCTTCCGGCGGCCGGTGCCCCAATAGAACGCAGGCGTCGACATCAGGGCTCCTTAGGTGAGCGGCTCAGGCTTCTGGGCCTGGTGCGGATGGTCGCCACCCGCGTAGACCTTCAGCTTGCGAAGCATCTGGGCTCCGAGCCGGTTGTGCGGCAGCATCCCCTTGACCGTGCGGCGGATGACCTCCTCCGGGCGGCGGTTCAGGAGGTGCCCGAGGGTCTCCTCCTTGAACCCGCCGGGATAGCCGCTGTGGCGGGCGTAGACCTTGCTCTCGAGCTTGTCGCGGGTCACGCTGATGCGCGACGCGTTGAGCACGATGACGTGGTCACCCGTGTCCAGGTGCGGGGCGTAGGTGGGCTTGTTCTTGCCCTCGAGGACGTGCGCGATCCGCGTCGCAAGGCGGCCGAGCGTCTCGTCCGTCGCGTCGACGACGTACCAGCGTCGCTCGATCTCGCTCTCCCGAGGCGTATAGGTCTTCGCGCTCATTCCTCGTCTTCCTTGTCGTCCCACGTCGTCCGTCGTCCGAGGACGACGCGGCGGAGGCAGAGTCCCTTCGCCGGGGCCGATGCCCCGTTCAGCGCGGGCTCCCGGCCGGTCAGCGCCGTCCGGAGGCCTGTTGCATCCAACCTGTCCAGACCGACCTCGAGAAGGCCGGCAACCATGCGCCGGACCTGTCCCCGGAGGAAGGCCTCCGCCCGGACGTCGATCGTCACCAGGCGGCCCGTCCTCCCGACCCGGACCGAGTGCACGGTCCGGACCGGATTCCGGCCTGTTGCCCCGCCGAAGGCGGTGAAGTCGTGCCGGCCCTCGAAGACCGACGCGGCGTTCGCCATGGCGGCGATGTTCAATTGTCGCCGCACCCCGAACGCCTGGCGTTCGCGGAGCGGGCTGCGCGGCCCGTTCCAGACGGTGTAGCGGTACTCGCGGTACCGCGCCGCATGCCGCGGGTGAAACCCGGAGGGTGCCCGCCGGAGGTCGCGGATCGCGACATCCCGCGGGAGCAGGGCGTTGACCGCCCGCTGGATCACTGCCACCGGTGTCGCGCCGCGGAAGGTGAAGGCGATCACCTGCCCCGTGGCGTGGACGCCGGTGTCGGTGCGTCCTGCCCCGTCGACCGTCACCCGCTCGCCCCCGTTGAGGCGGGCCAGCGCGGCCTCGAGCTCTCCCTGGACTGTCCGGGCGTTCGGCTGGAGCTGAAACCCGGCGAAGTCCGTGCCGTCGTATTCACACCGCGCGCGGTAGCGCACGGCGAGCCCTCTCGGACTCACTCGCTCAGGCGAGCCGTCGGTCAGACGAGCTCGAGCTGGACGATCTCGGCGGCGTCGCCCTTGCGCTGGCCGATGTGGACCAGCCGGGTGAACCCGGACTGGCGGTCGGCGTACTTGGGGGCGATCACGTCGAACAGCTTGGCCACGACGAGCGGCTCGTTCGGAAGCTCCGAGACGACCGTCCGTCGTGCAGCCAGGTCACCGCGCTTGGCGAGCGTGATCATGCGCTCGACCTGTCCGCGGATCTCCTTGGCCTTCGCCTCCGTCGTCTGGATGCGCTCGTAGCGCAGGACGGAGACCGTGAGGTTCTTGTACAGCGCGAGCCGGGGGCCGCGCTTGCGGCTCAGCTTGCGCCCGTCGATCCGATGCGCCATCGCTCAGGCTTCCTCGTCGGCGTCGTCGAACGGCGCCTCGCCGTCCTCGTCGTCGTACGTGCCGTCGGACTCGGTCTCGGGGATGATGAAGCCCCGCATGCGGAGGCGCTCCTTCATCTCGTCGAGCGACTTCTTGCCGAAGTTGCGCATCCGGAGGAGGTCGTCGTCCTTCAGCTGGAGCAGCTGGCCGACCTTGACGATGTTGTTGCGCTTCAGGGAGTTGTATGCCCGCATCGGGAGGTCGAGCTCCTCGATCGGCATGTCGAGCATGTTCGCCGGGAGCTGCGGCACGCCGGTCGCGGCGCGGTCGGGCGCGGCAGCCTGGACGCCGATGGTCACGAACGGCTGGAACTGGCGCACGAGAATGTCCGCGGAGCGCGACAGCGCCTCCTCGGGGGTGATCGTGCCGTCGGTCTCGATCTCGATCGTCAGCTTGTCGTAGTTGGTCATCTGACCGACCCGCATGCCCTCGACCCAGTAGTTGACCTTGCGGACGGGCGTGAAGATGGCATCGACCGCGATGACGCCGATGGGCAGCGCCTCGGAGCGCTCGGCGGCGAGGTAGCCGACACCGCGCTCGACGGTCAGGTCCATCTCGATCGTCACGTCGTCGGAGTCGATCGTCATGAGCACGAGCTCGGGGTTGACGATCTCCACGTCCGCCGACTCGGCGATGTCGGCCGCGATCACCGGGCCCGCGCCGCTCTTGATGAGCCGCAGCTGGACCGGGTGCGTGGCGAAGCTCTTGAGGCGGAGCTTCTTGACGTTGAGGACGATCTGCGTCACGTCCTCCTTGACGCCCGGGATCGTCGAGAACTCCTGGTACACGTCACGGATCTGGATCGACGTGACGGCCGCCCCCTCGAGGGACGACAGGAGGACGCGCCGGAGGGCGTTGCCGAGGGTGACGCCGTAGCCGGCCTGGAGCGGACCCGCCTCGTACTTGGCGTACGTGCCGGCTTCCGCGATGGGCTCGATCTGCGGGGTCTCGAGTTCGATCATGAAGGGCGCCTACCTCGAGTAGTACTCGACCACGAGCTGCTCGTTGAAGTCGAGCGGCATCTGGTCGCGGCGGGGCATGGCGAGCACCGTGCCGGACAGGTTGTCGGCGTCGAGGCTGAGCCAGTCCGGAGCCTGGTGCGATTTGAGGGTCTCCTTGACCACCTTGAACAGCTCGCGCTCGCGGTGCGACTGGCGCACCTCGACCTTGTCGCCGATCCTGAGGCTGTAGGAGGGGATGTTGGTCGGCACGCCGTTCACCGCGAAGTGGCCGTGAGCCACCAGCTGGCGGGCGGCGGCACGCGAGGGCGCGAAGCCGAGGCGGTAGACGACGTTGTCCATCCGCTGCTCGAGCGAGCGCAGCAGGTACTCGCCGGTCACGCCGGAGTGGCGGGTGGCCTCGACGAAGTAGTTGCGGAACTGCTTCTCGAGGACGCCGTAGACGCGGCGGACCTTCTGCTTCTCGCGCAGCTGCAGGCCGTAGTCGCCGACCTTGCGGCGGCGGACGCCGTGCTGCCCGGGTGGCGTCGGGCGCCGCTCGAACGAGCACTTCTTGGTATAGCAGCGCGTGCCCTTGAGGTAGAGCTTCAGCCCCTCTCGGCGGCACAGGCGGCAGACGGCATCGGTGTAACGGGCCATGGTCTCTCGGTGCTCAGACGCGGCGCCGCTTGGGCGGGCGGCATCCGTTGTGCGGGATGGGCGTGACGTCGGTGATGGCGCTCACCTCGAGGCCGGCGGCCTGGAGGGAGCGGATCGCCTGCTCGCGGCCGGCGCCGGGTCCCTTGACGTAGACCTCGACCTGGCGCATGCCGTGCTCCATGGCGCGCTTCGCGGCGCCATCGGCGGCGAGGGCAGCCGCGTACGGCGTGCTCTTCCGGGAGCCCTTGAACCCGGCGATGCCCGCGGAACCCCATGCGACGACGTTCCCGGTCTGGTCCGTGATCGTCACGATGGTGTTGTTGAAGGTCGCCTGGATGTGAACGTGTCCCTGGGGAACGTTCTTGCGCTCCCGGCGCCGCTGCTTGACGGCGCGCTTTCGTTCGGCCATGCCTTAGCGGTTCCTCGTCACTTGGTCTTCTTCCGCGCGCTGATCGTCCTCTTCGGTCCCCGGCGCTGGCGGGCGTTGGTCTTGGTGCGCTGGCCGCGGCTCGGCAGGTTGCGGCGGTGCCGCATCCCGCGGTACGACCCGATCTCGATGAGGCGCTTGATGTTGAGCGCCACCTCGCGTCGGAGGTCGCCCTCGACCTTGAAGCTGCGGTCGATGACCTCGCGGAGCCGGTTGACCTGGTCCTCGGTGAGGTCGCGGACGCGAGTGTCCGGGTTGATGCTCGTCTGCTTGAGGATCTTCTGGCTGGACGAGAGCCCGACCCCGTAGACGTAGGTCAGGGCAATCTCGACCCGCTTCTCGCGGGGGATGTCGACACCGGCGATACGTGCCATCGCGTCAGCCCTGCCGCTGCTTGTGCTTGGGGTTCTCGCAGATGACCATCACGGTGCCGTGGCGCCGGATGACCTTGCAGTTGTCGCACCGCGTCTTGACGGACGCTCTGACCTTCACCGGGTTCCTCTACTTCAGACGGTACGTGATCCGACCCCGAGTGAGGTCGTATGGAGACAGCTCGACGCGGACACGGTCGCCGGGCAGGATGCGGATGAAGTTCATCCGGAGCTTGCCGCTGATGTGCGCGAGGACGCGGTGGCCGTTCTCGAGCTCGACCGCGAACATCGTGTTCGGCAGCGGCTCGATCACAGTACCTTCGACTTCGATCGCGTCCTTCTTCGCCAACCTGGCTCCCTGGTCCCATTTCAGCAATGAGTGCCGACCCGGTCGGGCCGACACACGAACGGTGAGGATATCAACTGCCGCTGATTCCGACAACCAGGGCAGCCCCTCAGACACGGGTGAGGATCTCCGGCCCGTCGGCCGTGACGGCGATCGTGTGCTCGAAGTGCGCCGCGAGCGACCCGTCCCAGGTGGCCACGGTCCAGTTGTCGTCGCGCACCTCGGTGGCCTCGGAGCCGAGCGTGAGCATGGGCTCGATCGCGAGGCAGTGGCCGGGTCGGAGGACGATCCCCCGGTGCCGGCTCCGGAAGTTCGGGACCTGGGGGTCCTCGTGCATCGAGGTGCCGATCCCGTGTCCCACGTACTGGCGGACGATGCCGAAGCCTTTCGCGACCGCCACGTCCTCGACGGCCGCCGAGATGTCGCCGATCTGCGCGCCCGTCGCCGCGGCGCCGATGCCCGCCATCATCGCGAGCCGGGTCGTCTCGACCAGGTCGCGTGCCACCGGGGTTGCCGCGTCGGCGCCGCCGCAGATGAACGTCCGGGCACCGTCGCCGTGCCACCCGTCGTAGATGACCCCGACGTCCACGGACACGAGCTGGCCGGCCGCGATCGCCCGGTCGCCCGGGATTCCGTGGACGACCTCGTCGTCGATCGAGATGCACGTGGAGGCGGGGTACGCGTGAGGGTGACCGGGGTCGTAGCGCCGGCCGCCGAGGTAGTTGAGGAACGACGGCACGCCACCGGCCGACCGGATGTGCGCCTCGGCGAGGCGGTCGAGCTCCGCGGTCGAGATCCCGGGGACGAGCGACTCCTCAACGAGGGCGAGGACCTCGGCCACGATGCGACCGGCCGAGCGCATCCGGTCGATCTCGGCCTTTGACTTGAGGGTGATCGCCATCAGCCGGCGGCGCGCTCCGTCGTGCCGGCGGGCTCGATCCCGGTTCCGACGAGGGCCGCGTTGATCGCGTCGGCGACCTCGCGGATGCCCTGGAGACCGTCCACCGTCTTGAGGACGCCGGACTGGCGATAGTGCTCGATGACGTCCTCGAGGGCGGACAGCTGCTGGGCCATCCGCGCACGGATCGTGTCGGGCCGGTCGTCGGGACGCTGGTACAGCTCCGACCCGTCGAGGTCGCATATCCCGGGCACGTGGGGCCGGCTGAACCGCTCGTGGTACGGGTGGCCCGCCGCCCGGCAGATCCAGCGGCCGGACATGCGGTCGATCAGCTCCTCGGCCGGCACGTCCACGAGGACCGCCGCCGCGACACGGGCGCCGCGCTCGGCGAGCGCCTCGTCGAGGGCCTGGGCCTGGACCCGCGTCCGGGGGAACCCGTCGAGGATGACCCCGTGTGCCGCGTCAGCGCGACCGAGTCGGTCGAGGAGGAGCCGGACCGTGATGTCGTCGGGAACGAGCTGGCCGGCATCCATGTAGCGACGGGCGTCCATGCCCAGTGGCGTGCCGTCTCGGACGGCGGCCCGGAACAGGCCGCCGGTTGCGACGATCGGGACCCGCAGCCGCTCGGCGAGCAGCGGCGCCTGGGTGCCCTTCCCGGCGCCCGGTGCGCCGAGGAGGACGACCGCGTTCATGCGCCCGGGGCCGCCACCGCGGCGACGTTCATCGGATGAACCCCTCGTACTGCCGGATGAGGAGCTGGGCCTCCAGCTGCTTCATCGTCTCGACCACCACGCTGACGACGATCAGGATCCCGGTGCCCCCGAGCGCGAGTCCCTGGAACTGCGGCTGGATCAGCGCGATGAACGGGGGCAGTGCCGCGACAGTCCCAAGGAACAGCGCGCCGGCCACGGTGATCCGCGTCACCACGCGGGCGAGGTAGTCCTGGGTGGGGCGGCCGGGCCTGATGCCCGGGATGAAGCCGCCGTTCTTCCGCAGCTGCTCGGCGGTCTCGTCCGGCTTGAACGTGAACGCCGTGTAGAAGTACGTGAAGCCCACGGTCAGCAGGAAGTACATCGCGACGTACAGCGGCGACCCCTGTCCCAGCCACGTCACGATCGCCTGCGCGATGTCGCCCACCGGGCTCGGCGAGTTCACGAAGTAGCTCGCGATCTGGCTCGGGAACAGCAGGATGCTCACGGCGAAGATGATCGGGATCACGCCGGCCTGGTTGACCCGGAGCGGCAGGAACGTCTGGCCGCCCTGGTACATCCGCCGGCCCCGCACGCGCGAGGCGTACTGGATCGGGATCCGGCGCTGGCCCTCCTGGATGTAGATGATCACCGCCACGGCCGCCACGGCGAGGATGCCGAACAGCACGAGCCGGGCGAGATCCGGGTTGTCGAAGAAGCCGGTGAGGGCCCCCGGGGCGCGGCTGACGATGCCCGCGAAGATGATGAAGCTGATGCCGTTGCCGATCCCCTTCTCGGTGATCAGCTCGCCCAGCCACATCAGCACGATCGAACCCGCCGTGAGCGTCACGATCTGGGTGAGGGTCTCCCAGCTGCCGAGATCGAACGGCGTGGACAGCACGTTCTGGCTCGAGAGCAGGGCGAGGAA
>DATFQL010000023.1:0-4813 GCA_035264305.1 Candidatus Limnocylindrales bacterium
CACGGCGGGCCGCGCGAACCCCTGGATGTCCGCGTAGAACCACGTCTCGCTCGCGCGCCACCCGGTGCCGCAGTAGAACGCGACCCACTTCTCCGGCGTGATCCCGGCCTCGGCCCAGTTCGCCGCGATCTCGGGGTACGCCCGCATCGTGTTGTCCACGTTCCGGTAGTGCTGCATGTGGTACGCGTCCGTGCCGCAATTGCCCCACACGTCGCCCTTGATCCGCCCGACGGGATCGATGTAGTTGTAGCCGCTGACCCGGCCGATGTGCTCCTTCCAGCTGCGCACCGAAACGAGCGCCGCGCCCTCGCGATCCGCGATGATCGCCTTCGCCTCGGGCAGGTCGGCGATGTACTCGGGGTGGACCGGGATCTGCGCCCCGAACTCCGGCACCGACACCGGCAGGTTGGGCGTCGTCTCGAGCGGGTTGCCGTCGCGCACCCACCAGTCGTAGCCGCCGTCCAGGAGTCGGACGTCGCGGACGCCTGCGTAGCGCAGGATCAGCGCGGCGCGTGTCGCGGCGATCTGCCCCGCGCGGCGACCCGGCCACTTCTCGTTCGGGTTGCCTTCCGTGTCACGCCCATACAGGATCACCGTCGTGTCGACCGTGACCCCCAGGGCCCGCAGCGCGTGGTCCAGCTCGGCGGGCGTTCGACGGTTCCAGTCCGCGGGCGACTCGAGCCAGTTCGTGTCGAGGTAGTGGGCACCCGGGATGTGGCCGTCCGCGTATTCCTCGGGCACGCCGAAGTTGACGTGGAACAGCACCGCGTGGCCGGCCGGCCCGGCCTCGACCGACTCGCCTGCGAGCAGGGATCGCAGCCAGCCGACGTGGACGAGCCGCTCGTAATGGGCGAGGCGATCGACCGGGTTCCGCTCGTCCGCGGCCCATGCGGCGAACCCGCCCGTGAGCGTCGCGACGTCGGTCAGCCCGCGTTCCCGCAGGTGCGCCGCGAGCGGCCGGGCATCGGCAACGCCGTCGCCGTACACGACGATGTCGCGGCCCGCGACGGCGCCCTTCTCGGCCAGCAGCCGCGCCACCTCGGGCGCGTCGACCGAGCCGAGCCACGCCGCGGGGAATGAGGCCGCACCGGGGACATGCCCTCCGCGGGCCTCGTCGCCCAGGCGCCAGCCGTTGTAGGCCGCGATCGGGCGGACGTCGAGGATGGTGAGGGTCGGGTTCCCGAGTCGCGCGCCGAGCTCGTCGGGGGTGAGGGTGGCGGCCGCCGCGGCCGCCGCGAGGATCGTCATCAATCGGTTCCTTCGCATGTCGGGCAAACAAAAAACCCCTGCCACCTGCAGGGGTTCCGGGGTCCGTCCGCGCGGATCGTGCTAGTCGGTCCGCGCTCGCATACACCCGACGCCCGGCAGGCGCACGGAGAAACACGGACAGGAGCACGCGGTGTGACGGCGGGACATCTCGGCGCGAAGGATGCCGCGTCGACGGCGTTCGCGCAAGAGACTCGCGCATCCGCGAGGAAACCGCTCACCATCCACGCGCAACGCGGGCCTCGTGAAGGACACCCCAGACCTCGGCCTGCACCTCCCGCAGCGCGAGGGCCGTCTCGAGGATCTCGCGCCCGACGCGCTCCTCAGCGTGCGCTCGGATCGCAGGATCGTGGGTGCTGCGCACGAGGACGGCGAGATCCCAGGCCCGGGACCCACGGCAGGCGTCCTCGAGATCGAGCCACGTCACGCGGTCCCGATCGTCGACGACCGCGTTGCGCGGGAACGCGTCTCCGTGCTGCGGCTCTTCCGCCGGGTCGAGGGTCTGGAGTCGCGCGAGCAGCGCGTCGCGCCGGGCCCGAAGCGTCGCGACCCGATCGCGGCCCAGGATCCCGGCCTCGATCGAGTACGCGAACGCGAGGTCCAGGTCCGCCGCAGCGGGGCCGTAGTGGGGCAGCGGACCGGGATATCGGCGCAGCACCGCGCGCAGCTCGTCGAGGGCGGCCAGCGTTGCGACGGGTCCGGGCACGACGCCGGTGTGGTGCGCCACGAACCGGAACGCCGCGATCCCCCAGCCGTCCACGAGGAACGGACCCGGCGGCATCGCGTCCGCCGGCAGCATGACGGGCGCGGCCCGGTCCGCGAGCCATGACACGAGCGCGACCTCGCGCTCGAGGTACGGCATCGGGTTCCCGCGGACGCGGCCGGTGAACGTCGCGACGCGCAGGATGACCGGCACCGGAACGGGTCGGACGAGCAGGTTCGAGCCGTCTTTCCATGTTTCGAGCCGGTCTCCGGGCAGCCCGTAGCGTTCGAGCAGCTGCCGGACAGCGCCGAGCGCCGAAGCATGGCGGGCCAGCGGTCCCATCGTGCGGCGCAGCGTATCGCCCACCGGATGCGGTGGTGCGGCGGGACGATGGGACCGGTACGTCTGGGACCTTCATGCCGTGGTCGCACGCCACACCCGACGCGAGGATCGCCGGGCGTCCCATCGTCCGCAGGAGCCCACCTGGTGCATCGCGCCCTCGTCGCCCTCGTCGTCGCCCTGCTCGCGGCGTTCACCCTCCCGGCCACCCCCGTCGCCGCAGCGTCGCAGGCCAAGGTCGTTGTCGTCGTGGGACCGGTCGGCGACCACAACGCGCACTACAAGGCCGACGCCAACGACATCGTCACCGAGGCCAAGCGGTACACGAGCAACGTCACGAAGATCTTCACGCCCAACGCGACCTGGGCGAAGGTCAAGGCGGCGGCCCAGGGCGCGAACGTGTTCGTCTACCTGGGCCACGGAAACGGCTGGCCGAGCATCTACGCGCCGTTCCAGATGCAGACGAAGGACGGGCTCGGGCTCGATCCTTCGACCGGCGCGGACGGCACGAAGACGGTGTACTACGGCGAGAACTACATCCGGCAGTCGATCCGGCTCGCACCCAACTCCGTGGTGCTGCTGTACCACCTGTGCTACGCGTCGGGGAACACCGAGCCGGGCCTGTCGCAGGGGACGTTCGCGCAGGCGAAGGAACGGGTCGACAACTACGGAGCGGGGTTCATCGGCGCCGGCGCACGCGCCGTGTTCGCCGAGGGACACCCGTCGCACCCCGCGATCAGCTACATGCGCCAGCTGTTCACCACGGATCGGTCGATGGCGACGATCTTCCGCACGGTCGCCACGTGGCACGACCACCCCCAGGGGCCGTATGCGTCGCAGCGCACGCCGGGCCTGCGCTATCAGCTCGACACGGACACGACGGCCCCGTCCGGCTTCTACCGGTCGCTGATCGGCGACCTGGCGCTGACGGCCTCCAAGGTCACCCGCACGGCCTACCCGAGCACCGGGACCCATCCTGCGACCTTCGTCGTTCCCGGCGCGGCCGAGGTGACGGCCGTCGGCGGCGCACCGCTGTTCGCGACGGCGGAGGGAGCGGCGGACCCGCTCGCTCTCGCGACGACGATCCTGCCGGTCGCCACGAGGCTCCGCCTCAACGCAGAGGCCCCCGTGGCCGCCGACGGGACGCGGATCTTCGACGCGACGGTCCTCGGCGGGACGACCGCAGGGTTCCTCCGCTCGACGGGGATCGCCCCGCGTGACAGCGCCGCGACCGTCTTCCGCACCTTCGACGAGAGCAACTCGTGGCTGTCGCCCAACGACGACGGGACGTATGACGCCCTCGTGCTGACGCCACGGTTCTCGGAGTGGGTGACCGCCAGGTACGTCGTGAAGAATGCCGCCGGAACCGTGGTGGAGTCCGCCACCCAGACCGGCGATCTGATGCGCTTCGCCTGGGACCTTCACCTCGACGCGGACACGCTCGCGCCCGACGGTACCTACTCGTGGGCGATCCGCGGCCGCGACGCGTGGGGCAACGCGACCGCCTACCGCACGGGCTCGTTCACGGTCGACGGGACGCCGCCGGTCACGAAGGCCGTCGCGGCCTCGACCGCGGGTGCGAATGGCTGGATCGTCTCACCGGTCAACGTGACCCTCACCGCGACCGACAGGATGTCCGGGGTGAAGTCGATCAGCTGGCGTGTCAACGGCGGCACCGTGCACCCGTACGACACCGTGGCGACCCTCAAGGCAAACGGCGTGCGGACGTTCGAGTACCGCGCGGTGGACAAGGCCGGCGTCCGCGAGACGTGGAAGTCGGTCACCTTCAACATCGACACGAAGCCGCCGACCGTGGCGGTCGCCTACGGTGGCTCGGGCAACACGGCCGCAGGGATGTGGCGGGGTCCGGTCACCGTCACGCCGTCGTTCGACGACGCGACCTCGGGCGTCGCCTCGAAGACCGTTGCGATCGATGGCGGTGTCACGCAGCCGCTCACTGGCACGTCCGTCGTCGTCGACCTCGAAGGGCCGCACACGGCAACGTTCGGTGCGAAGGACCGCGCCGGCAACTCGATGACGAAGTCGTTCGCCTTCACGATCGACACCGTCGCCCCCACGCTGGTCACCCCTGAGGCGGTCGAGGGCGCGCAGCCGGCGACGGTGACGCCCAACGGCGACGGCGTGACCGAGACGGTTGCGATCCCCTTCTCCGTGTCCGAGCCGGGGACCGTCACGGCATCCGTAGCCAACGCCGACGGCCTCGTCGTGCGGACGTTCAAGGCGTCCGTCGCGGGCGGCGACGGGACGGTGTCCTGGAACGGGCGGGATGCGGCCGCGAAGGCGCTCCCGGACGGCCGCTACACCGTGACGCTGGTCCCAGCCGATCTCGCCGGCAACCCCGGCGCACCCGCGGCGCCCGTCGTCATCGACGTCTACGGCGCCCTGTCGGCACTGGCGCGCACGCCTGCGCAGTTCTTCCCGCAGGACGCGGACACGCTGACGCCGAAGGCGAAGGCCACGTGGACGCTGCGCGCCGCGGCGACC
>DATFQL010000024.1:0-15823 GCA_035264305.1 Candidatus Limnocylindrales bacterium
ATCAGGGTGTACGAGGTCTACCCCGGCGGACCGCCCCAATTCGCCGTCCATCGCATCTCGGGCTGCGGAGACGCGTGGGTCGCAGAGTTGGTCGCCGACTACCCGGATGGCCGCTGGTACACGGCGAGCATCGTCGAGTTCGACGGGCCGCGGATCGCGCGGATGACGGACTATTTCGGACCCAGCTTCCCGGCGCCGGAGTGGCGGGCCGGCCTCGTCGATCCGGACGCCGGGACCACGCATCTCAGCTGACAGCCTTCGTTGACTCGGTTCCGGCTGTCTCGTACGCTCGCCCGGTGAGAGCGCCCGCCCCTCGGGGCTGTATGGACCTGCAGTGCTCCTGTCGTCGGCGAGCGTCGGCGAGGGTCGAGCACGCGGTCGCCCGCTAGGGCGCTTCCGCACCTTCCCTCTCCGGGCCTCGCATCCGTCGACGCGCTCCCTGCCCGGGCGCGCACGTCCCCCTCACCCGGAGCCTTCTCGTGACATCCCTGCTCACGCCCACGCCTGCCCGATCCATCGATCCCCGAGGCCAGCGCTTCGGTGCGGGCGTGTCGGCCATCGTCCTCGTCATCGCGTTCCTGCTCGACATTCCGTGGCTCGCGGTGCTCGTGGGCGCCAATCTCGCCATCTCGTCGTTCTTCGGCACCCGCTTCTTCCTCCCCGGCCGTGCCTGGCCGTTCGTCCGGCGGGCGCTCACGCTTGGCCCGACCGACCTCGAGCACGAGTACCCGCCGCGGTTCGCGCAGGCGCTCGGCGCAGCATTCCTGGGTCTCGCGGGGCTCGCATTCGTGGTCGGCGCCACGCCGCTCGGGTGGGTGCTCGCCGCTGCAGTCGCCGGGCTCCAGACACTGCTCGCGATCACGGGGATCTGCGTCGGCTGCCGGCTGTACTTCCTGCGGTGGTACGTCCCGTCACTGTTCGCCCGGCTGTTCCGGCGTACGGACGCGCTCACGCCGCTCAGTGTCCGGTCGATCCAGCGCGTGCAGTAGCCGACGAGGGTCGCGTCGAGGCTTCACGGCGGCGCGATCAAGGCCGGAAAGTCACGGTGCAGGCGCGCCAGGGTTGCGTTTGGGAGCCGACCTGCTCGTGCATGCGTCGAGAGCCCCACAGGGCCCACGCCACCTCACCCAAACGCGGGATGACCCACGCGGGAATCCACCCGTAGGCTCGCCCGGTCGAGGTGCGAGAAGGACGCACCCACTGCCCGTCTGTGAGCCACGCCATGCCTCCCCGACGCCTCCGGCTGCGCCGCCCCTTCCGCCGCGTGAGCCCGCGCGCGTTCATCGTCACGGGCGCCACGATGGCGGCGATCGCGCTCGTGCTCGGGCTGGTGGTCCCGAAGACAGCGCCGGCACCGGCCACCGGTCCGGTGTTCACCCCGGCAGGTGCGTGGTCGCTCCTCGACCTCCAGCGGCACCTCTCGGACGGCGATGTCGCGGCCGTGACGGCGACGGGCAGGCCCGGCGCGGTGGATGCGACGCTTGTCGCGAAGACGACGGCGGGGACCCTCGTGCCGATCGCCCTCGGCGTGGACGCGAGCGCAGCGACGCGGGCGATCGCCGCGCTCGGCTACGAGGACGTCCTCACGGCCGAGGCATGGGCGAGCGCTCGTGCCGGCCAAGCCCTCGCCCCGGCATCGGATCCCGTCCGATCCGTCGTGAGCCTCATGCTGACCACCATCCTGCTTGCCAGCGTGGGCCTCGTCGTCTGGGGCCTCCTTCGGGGCGGACTCGCCAGCCTGCCCGGCAGGCGACGCAAGCCATCGTTCGCGGTCGTGCATCCGGCGGCGGCTGGTGCGATCACGGCAAGCGCATCGGGCGGCGCAGGCGCCGCCGACGTCCGACTGGACGACGTCGCGGGCTGCGACGAGGCGAAGCACGAGCTCACCGAAGTCATCCAGTTCCTGCGCGAGCCCCAGCGGTTCGTCCGGCTCGGCGCGACGATCCCACGAGGCGTGCTGCTGTACGGCCCGCCCGGGACCGGCAAGACGATGCTCGCGCGGGCGGTTGCGGCGGAGGCCGGCGTCTCGTTCCTCCACGTCTCCGGCGCGGAGTTCGTCGAGAAGTACGTCGGCGTCGGCGCGAAGCGGGTCCGCGAGCTGTTCGTCCAGGCCCGCCAGCTCGGCCGGGCCGTCATCTTCATCGACGAGTTCGACGCGCTGGGGAAGGCGCGAGGCGGCGCGAACGGCCACGAGGAGCGCGAGACGACGCTCAACCAGCTGCTCGTCGAGCTCGACGGGTTCACCCCGGCAGAGGACGTGGTCGTCATCGCCGCTACCAACCGGCTGGACGTCCTCGATCCCGCCGTGCTCCGGCCCGGTCGCTTCAACCGCAAGATCCACGTCGGGCTGCCCGATGTACGGGGCCGGCGGGACATCCTTGCGGTCCACGCCCGGAACAAGCCGCTGGCGGGCTCCGTCGATCTCGACATCCTCGCGCGCAAGACATACGGCTTCTCGGGCGCCCAGCTCGCGGACATGCTGAACGAGTCCGCGATCCTCACCGCGCGCCGCGGGGGTGACGAGATCGAGATGCCCGACCTCCAGCAGGGCTGGCTCAAGGTCGCGATCGGCACGGGACGACGACGCTCGATGGACGAGCGCGAGCGGGCGATCATCGCGGCCCACGAGGTCGGGCACGCGATCTGCGGCCGCGTGCACGGCGATCGCCGCAGGGTCGAGGAGATCAGCCTGTTCGCGCATGGTGAGGCGCTCGGGGTCACGGTCAGCAGCCAGGAGGACAACGACCTGCCGTCGGAGTCCGACCTGCGGGCACGGCTGGTCGCCCTGATGGGCGGCCGGGCCGCGGAGGAGCTGCTGTTCCACGAGGTCACGGGGGGTGCGTCGAACGACTTCGAGAAGGCGACCCAGATCGCGACGACGATGGTGACCCGCTTCGGGATGGGTCGCGATCCCGAGGCCGGCGAGTACGGCAGCTCGGGGCGCGGGGTCCTGTCGCTGCTCGTTCCGCGGAACGGGTCAAGCCTGCCGTCCGAGGTCCAGCCCGCCGCGACCCGCGCGATCCGCGCGATCCTCGACGAGGCCTACGTGGACGCGTGCGAGACGCTCGCGGAGCACCTGGACACGCTGCGTCGGATCTCCGCGTTCGTCGTCCAGGAAGAGCGCGTCGACGGCGAGACCTTCGAGGAGCTGTTCGAGGGCCGCATCGACGTCGCAGCCGCCACAGCGGACTGGCGCCCGGCGACGGCTCGACCTCGCGAGTGGAGCGACGTCATCCCGTTCAGGGACCGCCGCTTCCGGGCAGACGCGCCGGTCGCCACGACGCCGGCCGTCTCGGACGCGGCGCGCGAGCCGAGGCGCGCGCCGTCGTCGCCGCTCCTTCCGATGCCCGTCCCGTCCGCAGCCGCGGCGGCGAGCGGACCCGCAGCGCCCGCTGCCGTCGGGGAGACCGCGGGAGCGCCTGCCGACGCCACCTCATCCAGGGAGTCCGTCTCGGGCGGGCCGGCAGAGGCGGCGCCCTCCTCCGCCGCCTCGGGCACACCGGTCGCCGGCCCGGACTCCCGCTCCTAGCGTCGCGCGTCCGCGAGGGCACCCGGCTTCCAAGTCGAGAGGGAACCCTCGCGGACGCGCCGACGCAGTCTTCGAAACCGCAGTCGCGCTCGCGCGCCCGGGCATGCCGGCACGGCGGCCGGCACAGGAGGGAGAGCGGCGGCGGCCGGAGGGGGAACGTGCGACTCGGGGAGGGAGAGGCGACCGCCGCCGGGGAAACCGTGCGCGTCGGACCGTAACCAGCGGGCCGGACGGACGCTCCCCCATGTCACAGCGACATGGCGGGCGCGTGTCGAAACGGCTGAACACGCCTCCTCGGGCCAGCTGATCCGCGGGACGCGGGCGCGCGAATGGGTTGACGTCGCGTCCTCGGGACGCGATCCTGTTGCAACCCGTTGCAACTGCCACCCGTCGCGCTTCCAGGAGTCCCCGTTGCCCGCGTTCGACCTCGCACTGATCGACGCCCCCGTTGCCGCGCTCGCGGCAGGTGGCGTCGGGATCCTGTTCACCGGTCTGCTGCTGGGCTTCCGGCACGGCTTCGACTGGGACCACATCGCTGCGATCACCGACATCACGTCCACGACGGCTGCCGCGGACGCGGGAACCGAGATCCACGAGGCCGACCACGCGCTTCACCCGGACCGCTCGCACGGCCATGGTGGCCATGAGGAGGCCGGCCGGCACCTCGCCGCACTCCCGGCTGGTGCACGGCTGGCGGCGGCCGGCTCCATGCTCCGCACGACGGAGCACGTGACCGGCGGTTCGCGCCCTCGGGCCCCCGAGCGCGCAGCGCCGCCACGGGCACTCGCCGGCGGCGGGGCGGCCGTCGCGACGCTTCCCAATCTCGCCGCGATGCCGGTGGGTCGTGCGCGGCTCGTCGCCGAGCAGCGGCGCGCGATCGCGCTGGGCACGCTGTACGCACTCGGGCATGCGGCGGTCGTGTTCGCGCTTGGTCTGCTTGCGCTCGCCTTCGGCGCCCTCCTTCCGGACTGGGTCGACCCGATCATGGCCCGCGTCGTCGGCTTCACCCTGCTCGTGCTCGGGATCTGGGTGTTCGTGTCGCTCTGGCAGTACCTGCGGAACGGAACCGAGTTCCGCCTCAGGAGCCGGTGGATGCTCGTGTTCGACGGCGTTCGCTACAGCTGGCGCCGGTTCCAGGCGAAGGTCCACGGCCATGAGCACGTCGCGCCGCTCGAGATGAGCTCGTACGGGCGTCGGACGGCGTTCGGCGTCGGGATGATCCACGGCGTCGGGGCCGAGACTGGGACACAGGCATTGCTCATCGCCGCCGTGGGCGGGGCCTCGGGCGCAGGCCTCGGGATCCCGATGCTGATCGCCTTCTGCGTCGGGCTCATCGCCTCGAATACGGTCATCGTCGTCGTGTCCGCCACCGGGTTCGTCGCCGGGCAGATCCGACGGCCGTTGTACATCGGCATCGGCGTCCTCGCCGGCGTCTTCTCCATCGCCATCGGGCTCGCGTTCCTGCTGGGCACCGAGAGCATCCTCCCCGACCTCACCCAGCTGCTGGGCGGCGAGCTGTGACCGGTCGGGCCTCGGGGGATGCCTCGGGGTCTGCCGATCAGAACGCCTGGGCGGCCGTACCCGCGCGGCTTCGGGCGAACGGGCTGCGCTGGACGCCGCAACGACGGCTCCTGCTCGAGGTGCTCGCCGGCACGTCGGGTCACGTGACCGGCGTCGAGCTGGTCGAGCGCTGCCGCGAGCTCGATCCGGGCGTGATCCCCTCCACCGTCTACCGGACGCTGGACGTCCTCGAGGAGCTGGGGGTCGTCCGCCACGCCCACGGCGTCGACGGGCGCGAGGAATTCCACATCCTGCCGGCCACGGACCACGGCCACCTGTACTGCACCAACTGCCACGGCGCGTGGGAGGTGGGCGCGGACGAGGCGGGTCCGCTCCTCAAGGCGATCGAGCGAACGCGGGGCTTCCGCGTCCAGCTGTCGCACCTGTCGATCGCGGGACTGTGCCAGGCGTGCGGAGAGTCATCCGCCGGCTGAGGTGAAGCGAACCATGGGCATGGAGCCCGACGTCGTCACCCGCCAGTCACGGTCGTTCGCCGGTCGCGTCGGCGGCGGCGTCGTCCCGATCATTCCGGGCCCCGGCCAGGAATCGGTCTGGGACTACCCCCGTCCGCCGCGCGTCGAGCCCGTCACGGCAGCGGTGCGTGTCGTCGTGGATGGCACGACGATCGCGGCGAGTGGCCGGGCGATGCGCGTGCTCGAGACGTCGCACCCGCCCGTCTACTACGTGCCGCGCGATGACGTCCGCGGATCCGCGATCCGTCGGGCGCGTGGCTCGAGCGTCTGCGAGTGGAAGGGCGTGGCCACGTACTGGTCCATCGTCACCGCCGGCCGCGTGATCGAGCGCGCGGCCTGGTCCTATGAGGACCCGACCCCCACATTCGCGGCGATCAGGGGCCATCTCGCCTTCTACGCGGGCCTCGTGGACGAGGCGTGGATCGGCGACGAGCTCGCGACGCCGCAGCCCGGGGGCTTCTACGGAGGCTGGGTCACATCGGCGATCGTCGGGCCGGTGAAGGGGGAGCCGGGCAGCTGGGGCTGGTAGCGGCGGGCGCGAGGCGTCGTCAGGACGCGGCGGCGAGCACCGCGTCCGAGAACCGAGGCCACGACTCGATCGCCCAGGCGCCGAACGTGCGGTTGGTGAGCGCGACGACGGCAAGCCCGGCATCCGGGTCGACCCACAGGAACGTGCCGCTGCCGCCGAAGTGGCCATACGTCCGCGGCGAGTTGCGACTCCCGGTCCAGTGCGGCGACTTCACACCGGCGATCTCGGGGCCGAGCCCCCAGTCGTTCTCGTGCTGGATGCCGAAGCCCGGCAGCACGCCACGCAGCCCCGGGAACGCGACGGTCGTCGCGAACGCGGCGGTCCTCAACGAGACGAGCCGTGGCGCGAGCAGCTCGAAGGCGAGCGCCTCGAGGTCGCGCAACGTCCCGACGAGACCCTGCGACGGCGGGCCGGCGAGTCGTGCCCCGGTCATCTCCAGTGGGTCGAGGACCCGTGCGCGGAGCAGCTCGTCGAACGGTCGGCCGGAGGCGGACTCGACCGCGAAGCCCAGCGCGTCATACCCGCTGTTGGAGTAGATCCTGGTCCGAGCCGGCGCGGACACGACCGAGTTCTCGTCGAACGCAAGGCCGGACGCGTGCGCGAGGAGGTGCCGAAGGGTCGAGCCCGGCGGACCGGCTGGATCGTCCAGCCCCACGATCCCCCGGTCCACGGCGACGAGGGCCGTCCACGCGGTCGCGAGCTTCGTCACCGACGCCCAGGGGAGCGCGACGTCGCGCGAGCCTCGTTCGGCCACGACGCCATTCCGGTCGAGCACGGCGACACCGCACCGCCCCGCGCCCCAGTCGTCCGCCAGCGCGAGGACGTCGCGGTCGAACCGCCGCTCGGAGCGGGAGAGGGGCATCGACCGGGTCGCTAGTCGATCGTCGGGACGCCGAGGATGTTGAACCCGCCGTCGACGTAGACGACCTCGCCGGTCACCGCCGACGACAGGTCCGAGGCGAGGTACAGGGCGGTGTTCCCCACGTCCTCGATCGTGATGTGCGACCGGAGGGGCGCGATCTCGTTGAACGGGCCGTACAGCTTCCGGAACCCGGCGATCCCGCCTGCGGACAGGGTGCGGATCGGGCCGGCCGAGATCGCGTTGACCCGGATGCCGTCCGGGCCGAGGTCCGCGGCGAGGTACCGGACCGATGCCTCGAGCGCGGCCTTCGCCACCCCCATCACGTTGTAGTGCGTCACGACCTTCTCGGCCCCGTAATAGCTCAAGGTCAGCACCGAGGACCCCGCGTGCAGGTATGGCCGCGCCTCCCGCGCAAGCGCCACGAGCGAGTACGCCGAGACGTCCAGCGCGGTCGCGAAGCCGTCGCGCGAGGTGTCCACGAACGCCCCGTCAAGGTCCTCGCGCTTGGCGTACGCGATTGCGTGAACGAGGATGTCGATCTCGCCGTGCGCCGCGTGCCACTTGTCCATCACGGCCTTGATCTGCTTGTCCGACTGGATGTCGCACGGCTCGACGAACGTGGAGCCGATCGACGTGGCAAGGGGCCGCACGCGGCGCTCGATGAGGCTTTCCACCGACGAGAAGCCCACCGTTGCGCCGGCGTCGTGGAACGCCTTCGCGATGCCCCACGCGATCGAGTGGTCGTTGGCCACGCCGAAGATCAGCGCCCGGCGGCCGTCAAGCAAACCCATTCAGCGGCTCCTCGCTCCGTCTGTCGTCTTCGCCGTGCATGATGCCGCACGGAACCGCGGCACGACCCGTGTTCGTGCGTGTGCGCACGTGTCGGACGACCGGATCGACGCCGCCAACTTCCACGCGGCTGCAAGGGCGTCCCCCGACGGCCGGGGGCCGGTGTGCCCGCCCGCCGAGTGCAATGGCCGGACCAGTTACCCGGACGGTCCACCATGCAGCACCGAGATACGGGACGGCTCGCCGGCCTGTTCACGCCCACTCGCCCCGTAGGCGCGCGGCGCGAGCCGACGGTGGACCTCGTCTGCAATCCGGCCGACGACGCCGCCTTCCGTCGCGCCGCCGAGACGTTCCTCGCCGCCGGCGCGGCGAGTCCCGCCGGCCTCCAGCGGCTGCTCGGGCAGCGGTATCCCCAGGTCGTCGTCCGCCCTCGCGCCCTGTCGGACGAGCACATCGAGGCGTGGTACGTGTACCGGGACGGGTCATGGACGCGGTCGGCCGTGGCGGCCCGCGAGGGTCGGTGACCGACGGCATCAGGCCGGCGGGCGAGTCACCCGCACGTCGTCCACGCCGACGTCGATCGTCGACGCACCCGCCCCGTCGAGCGCCTCGAACCGGATCCTGATCGTCTGGCCCGCCCAGGGGTCAGCCGGGATCGACGCCGAGCGCCACGCCGCCGCGACGACCTCCGGCCGTCCCGTCCGCTCCCAGACGACCGTCTGCGTGCCGTCCTGGCCTTCGACGATCGCCCGCAGGTGGTCGGCGGCGCTCGCGCTCGCCCCGTGGCCGAGGAACCATCGGAAGAACAGCCGCTGCCCGGTCACGGCCGGAAGCCGGATGCGCGGGGAGCGGATCGTCGTGAGGCCGTCGAGGTCGTAGTCGCTCGGCCGGTCGCCGGCGCGCAGCCCTGTCGCGAACGCTGCGCGCCCGGAGGGAGTCGTCGTGGGTTGCAGCGTGACGCCCGACACGCGTGTTCCCGATGGGTTGCCGCGCGCCCACCGGCCCGACGCCGGCGCCGTGTCGGTTCCCTCCGGGTTGACCGTCCAGCCGCGCGCGACCTCGAGGTCGTCGTCGAAGGCGCCGCAGCGTGCGTCGCGGACCGTCGCGCCGAGGACCGCGAGCGGGCACCAAGCACGCTCGAGGAGGTACAGCACGGCGTCCCTGTTCCGCCCCGTCTCCGACGCGATCGCGGTGTCCCTGGGATAGTCGATCGCCGAGAGCTCGATCGTGTAGGCGGCCATCCGGTACGTCCCGTACAGCCAGTCCGCCGTCGTCCCGGATGCCAGGTACAGGTCGCTCGCCTGCTGGGCGAGGTAGCCGTTGCGCGACGCCACCCGCTTGCCGATGGTGACGAGCGCGTCGCGGTCCTGGCTCGTCATGTCGGACGGCACGTTCGTGGTCGTTGCGGCGTACGGCCACATCACGTACCGCCCGAACTCGTGGAACGAGACGGCGACCCGGATCTGCTGGCGGCCGTCGACGACGCGGCTGCGCACGAAGTCGCGGACCGCGCGCGTCTCAGGCGCGGAGAAGGCGGCGGAGCCGCGGTACTTCGTCGACGACGGCGTCGAGCTGGAGCCCGAGCCGCCCCAGCGATAGCCGTAGTTGCGGTTCAGGTCGGTCCCGATCGCCGTTGTCCCCGCGTTCGGCTGGCGGTTCTTGCGCCAGTTGCGGAGCGTGCCCGAGCCGTAGTCGTACGCCTGGCCGTCCGGGTTGACGGCGAACACGATCCAGACCTCGGTCCGGTTCACGAGGCTCGTCACCCGGCTGTCGGTGCCGTAGCCCTCCGCGAGCCAGTGCAGGAGCCGGATCGTCATCTCGACGCTCATCGGCTCGTTGCCGTGGGTCAGCCCGTCCACGTACGCCTCGGGCTCCGCTTCGTCGATGTCCACGTTGTCGGACACCTTCGCCGCCAGGAGGTCGCGACCCTGGTAGCTGTCGCCGATCGAGAACGTCCGGACGATCGACGGGTGCGCGGTCGCGACCGCCTCGACGTCGGCGACCATCTCGGCGTGCGTGTGGAAGGCGCGGTAGCCCGAGGGGTAGTCCGTCGCGGCCGCGGCGGGACCGGCGAGCGCGAACCCGGAGGTCATGAGCGCGACGGCGAGTGCGGCGGCGAGGCGTGCCATGACGTCGAGTCTGGGGGGTGGCCGGGCGTCGTGCGATACCCCGGGCGTCCCGTGGCGGCCTGCCCCTTCGGTCCCGTGCGCGGGGTAGAGCGGGGTAGAGTGGCCCGCAACGTCGAGTCACGCCCGCGTCGCCCGACCCGCGGCGCGCCTGTACGGAGAGCCCGCCGATGACCGCCGAGCGGATCAAGATCACGTACGCGACCCTCCGCGCCGACAACGAGGAGCTCCAGCAGCAGTACGAGGCGGGGCTGGAGCGGGCGAGGGCGCGGCTCGGGCAGTCGCACCGCAACTTCATCGAGGGCGCGGACCGCGACGGCGACGGGACGTTCGAGGTCCGCTCGCCGATCGACACCGACATCGTCGTGGGCGAGTTCGCGAAGGGCAGTCGCGCCGACGTCCAGGACGCCATCGCGGCTGCCCGGCGTGCGCAGCCGGCGTGGTTCCGGCTCGGCTGGGAGAAGCGGCTCGAGATCCTGCGTCGCGCGGCGGAGCTCATCAGCGAGCGCCAGATGGAGTACGCGGGCCTCATGGCGATCGAGGTCGGCAAGACCCGGCTCGAGGCGCTGGGTGAGGTCGAGGAGGCGGCCGATCTCATCCGCTACTACGCGAAGACGGCCGAGGACAACGCGTTCTACGACCACCCGATGGACAACCTCGGCGACGCCGCGGTCCACACGCGGTCGATCCTCCGCCCGCATGGCGTGTTCGCCGTCATTAGCCCGTTCAACTTCCCGATGGCGCTCGCGGTGGGACCCACCTCGGCGGCGCTGATGGCCGGGAACACCGTCGTGTTCAAGCCCGCGACGGTCGCCGCGATGACCGCGATCGCGATCAAGGAGGTCTACCGCGACGCCGGCGTGCCCGACGGGGTGTTCAACCTCGTGATGGGCCCGGGCGACACCGTCGGCGATGAGCTGCAGACGAACCCGGGCATCGACGGCATCGTGTTCACCGGCTCGTTCGAGGTGGGCTTCGAGCTCTTCCGCTCGTTCTCGACCCGCTGGCCGCGGCCGTGCATCGTGGAGATGGGCGGCAAGAACCCCGCGATCGTGCTGCGCTCCGCGGACATCGAGGAGGCGGCCGAGGGCATCCTTCGCTCCGCGTTCGGCTACAGCGGACAGAAGTGCTCCGCGAACAGCCGGGTGTACGTCGAGCGGCCCGTGCACGACGAGCTCGTGCGGCAGCTGGTCGAGAAGACCGAGAAGCTCGTCATCGGCGATCCCCTGCCGCGCACGGCGTTCACCGGGCCGGTCATCGACGAGCGTGCGGTCAACCGGCATCAGCAGGCGGTCGCCGAGGCGCGCCGTGACGGGACGGTGTTCACGGGTGGCGAGCGGCTGGGCGATGGCGACCTGGCGCGTGGCTACTACGTCGAGCCGACGGTCGTCGGCCTGCCCGCGAACCACAGGCTGTTCCAGGACGAGCTGTTCGCGCCGTTCACGGCGGTCGCCGCGGTCGACTCGCTCGACGAGGCGCTCGCGCTCGCCAACGACAACACCTACGGCCTCACGGCGGGCGTGTACTCGGAGGACGAGGCCGAGGTGCAGCGGTTCCTCGAGGAGGTCCACGCCGGCGTGCTGTACGTGAACCGGCGCGCCGGTGCCACCACCGGCGCGTGGCCCGGCGTGCAGGCGTTCGGCGGCTGGAAGGGTTCGGGCTCGACGGGCAAGTCCGGCCTGTCGATGTACTACGTGGGGCAGTTCCTGCGCGAGCAGAGCCACACGATCGTCGACTAGATCGCGCCCCGCGCCGGCCCGCCGGTCGGCCGGGCGCCTTCGCACCGGCGCGCGACGCCGAGCGTCAGGGCAGGGAACGCCCGTCAACCCGGCGGTGTACAGCCTCCATCAAGTCCGGTCGACTCGGAGGCATCCTCATGACCACGCTCACGCGCGCATTCGTCTGGCTGGCGGGCAGCCTCGTCCTCGCTGCTCTGTGGGTCGTCGTGCCGGCATCCGTCGCCGCGGGCGACCCGTGCTACCACGGCTATGAGATGCCGGCCCACTCGGTCTCGACGGCTCCGGAGATCAACGCGTTGCCCTGCGCGTTCGCGCCAACGGTTACCTACGTTCCGACCGGAACGACCGTCACGTTCTCGAATGGCAGCCAGGACGCGCACCTCATCACCGGCGCGAACCAGGAGTGGGGGTCGCGGGACGAGGAGCTCGAGGGGCACGCCAGCGTCTCCTACACCTTCGATCGTCCGGGCGTGTACCCGTACGCCTGCGCGCTCCACCGGGGGATGGTGGGCGCGATCGTGGTCGGCGCGGACGCGGCGGGTGCGTTGGCGCCGGGAACGGGTGCCGGGGCCGCACCTCCCGCGGTCACGGACGCCGCGCCGAGCGCGGATCCCGCGCCAGCAGGAGCGCCCGCTCCCGCGGCGGTCGCCGTCGCCGTGGTCGTCGGGGTGCTGATCGCGCTTGCGCTCGTCACGCTGGTGCGCTCCGCCCGGCGACCGGTCGTCGTGAAGGAGATCGGCTAGCTGGAGAGCGCCCCCGATCCCGTCCTCACGCCGAACGTCTCGTCCACCCGAACGTCGTCTCCACGTCGTGGCTACGGCCGTCCGCGATAGAGGCGTACGCGGTGAGGATCACGTCGAGGACGTGGCGGGCGTGCTCGGCCGTGAGGACGGGCTCCTCCTCTCCGCGCAGGCAGGCGACGAAGTGCCGGACGCCCAGCTCCACCACGCCGAGCTCGTCGCGTGGCACGTCCACGTTCATCGCCCAGGCCTCACGAGCCTCGTCCGAGTCGTCGTCCGTGTAGACGCTGACCCGCGCGTCGGGCTCCCACGATTTGCCACCGAAGCTGACGGTCCCCCCGGTGAGGTGCAGCTCCAGCCACGGTGCCAGGGTCTCGGGTGTGCCGAAGCTCGCCAGCAGCTGTCCGAGCGCTCCGGACACGAACTCGAGGTTGATCAGCACGTGATCCGGCGTCGTGACCTCGATCGTGCGACCGATGAGCGGGCCGCCGCGGACGCGCCGCCGCGGGATCGCGATCGTGCCCATCGCCTGGACGCGGCGGACCGGACCCAGGACTGCCGTCATCTCGTGCAGCCGGTACACCCCGTGGTCGAACACCGGCCCGACGCCATCGCCGTAGATCGCCGTCGGATCTCCCGTGTACTCCCGCCACGCGGCGGGCCCCGGGTCCGCGTGGTGGGCGACGGCGAGCGTGGGATGACCGAGGCGACCTGAGTCCGCCAGGTCGCGCAGCCAGCGGATCCGGGTCGTGACGGCGGAGGCCGGGGCGCACAGCAGGAGCACGTCTCGCGCTGACGCGAGGTCGATGAGCGCCGTCGCCTCGTGGACGCTCGCGGCCAGTGGCTTCTCGCTGTAGCAGGCGACGCCGGCCTCGAGGATCGTCCGGTTGACGGCACCGTGCGCCGGAGCGGGCGTCAGGTTGAGGACACCGTCGAGGCGGGTTGTGGCGAGCATCTGCCCGACCTCGTCATGGGCTGTCGCGCCCGGCGACCAGCCGGCCACGGACGTTGCGAGCGTCGCGGCCGCGCCCGGCCGCGAGTCGGTGACCGCGGCGATGCAGATGTCCTCCCGGCGTGTCGCGAGGCCCGGGATGTAGTGGCGATACGCCACGTCGCCGCATCCGACGATCCCGATCCGAAGCCGATCCACCACGCGCCGAGGATACCCATCTGGCGATGGCCGACGGACGACTCGGCCTCGCGTTTCGAGGGTTCCGTGCTCTGCTATTCTCGTATGCAATCTGCATAACATCTATGCGTTCCGCCGCAAGGAGAGCCCATGACGACGCCGCTGCAGGTGCGAACCGTCCCGCACATCGTGACCGAGCTGCCGGGCCCGAAGGCGCGGGCCCACGTGGAGTTCGATCACGCGTGGACGAGCCCCAGCCTGCCGCGTGCGTACCCCATCGTCCCCGTGCGCGGTCAGGGCTGCGCGATCGAGGACATCGATGGCAACGTGTTCCTCGACTTCGCGGCGGGGATCGCCGTCAACTCGACCGGTCACAGCCACCCCGAGGTGGTCGCGGCGATCCAGGCACAGGCGGCCGACCTGATCCACATGTCGGCGAGCGACTTCTACCTGCCGATCTACGCCCAGGCGGCGGCCGAGCTCGCCCGGATCGCGCCGTTCACCGGCCCGGCTCGCACGTTCATCGGCAACAGCGGCGCGGAGGCCGTCGAGGCAGGCCTGAAGCTCGCCCGCTACCACACCCGCCGGCAGAACGTCATCGCGTTCCTCGGCGCGTTCCACGGCCGGACGTTCGGCGCTGTCAGCCTCACCGCGAGCAAGGCCAAGTACCACGCCCACTTCGGGCCGCTCCTGCCGGGCGTCTACCACGTGCCGTTCGGGAACCAGGGCCTGGACGAGATCGAGAGCCGCATCTTCAAGCGCCTGATGCCCGCGGACGAGTTCGCGGCCGTCGTCGTGGAGCCGATCCAGGGCGAGGGCGGCTACGTCGTCCCCGGGGACGACTTCCTGCCGCGGCTCCGGGAGCTGTGCGACCGGCACGGGATCCTGCTCATCGCAGACGAGGTCCAGTCGGGTGCCGGCCGGACCGGCAAGATGTGGGCCGTCCAGCACTGGAACGTCGAGCCCGACATCCTGCTCACGGCGAAGGGGATCGCGTCAGGGATGCCGATCGGCGCGATGATCGCGAAGGCCGACGTGATGAGCTGGGGACCGGGTGCCCACGGCTCGACCTACGGCGGCAACCCGGTCGCGCTGGCCGCGCTGATGGAGACCGTCCGGCTGCTCGAGGACAGCCTGATCGCAAACGCCGCCATCCGCGGCCTCGACATCATGGACGGGCTCGCGCCGCTGATCGACCGGTTCCCGGGTCTCGTCCGCGACGTGCGCGGCAAGGGCCTGATGATCGGGATCCAGTTCGACTCGGGCGAGACGGCGGAGGCGGTCCAGCTCCAGGCGTTCGAGCGCGGCCTGCTGGTCCTCGAGGCCGGCGACGACTGCGTCCGGATGTCGCCGCCGCTCGTCGTGTCCCAGGCGGAGGCCGAGACCGCCGTGGAGCTGTTCACCGAGAGCGTCGCGCACGTGGCCGCGCACCGCGGTGAGGTGGTTCGCGACATGGCGACGATCGCGTCCCAGGGGCTCGCGGTCCCGGGGGTGGAAGCCGCCGGCTGATCCCCGGCGCCCTTTTCGTCAGCCGCCCTTCGATAGGCAGCCGATAACGCCAACGGCGCGGGCGGAGGGCGGCCGATACCGGTGGTGCACCACGATCGGCTCCCGTGAGCCTCGTCCTCGTCGTCTCGCGTCCGCCCCGACCGGCACCCGCGCTCGCGTCGGTGCTGGACGCCGTCCGCGCGCCGCTGCGGCGAGCCGACGACACGGAGGAACCGACCGCGCCCGCCGCTCCCGCCCCGGCCGCGCCCGCGGAGGCCGACGCGGCCGCGGAGAACGCCGCGACGCGCACCGATGTCTGGCGTGCCGTTCGGGACGAGGTCGCGAACCTCCGCGACGTTCCGGCCGGTGCCGTCACGCCCGGCCGGCTCGACGTGCTGGCCGCGGCCATCTCCGAGGACGCGGACGACCCCACGGTGCAGTACGCCGCCACTGCCGAAGAAGCAATCGAGGCCGTCCGGGCACGGATCGAGGACGGGGCCGCGGCGGTCGCGGTCGTGCCCGTTGGACTGGCCGTCGACGACGCCGAAGGGAGCCTCCGCGACCCGGACCTTCTCGAGCTTCACCGGCGTCTCGACGAGGTCGGCCGCGCGCACCCCGACGTCGAGCTGCAATACGTCGGGCCGCCGTTCGACCACGCCCCGGCGCTCGAGGCGGCCGTCGCCGCTCTTCGCCCCGCCGGCTCCGAGGAGCCTGCCCTCCTCGCCGGAGCCATCGATCGCGCGTTCCGCGGCGACCTCGACCGGTTCGCCCGATTCATGGCGGCGCTCCAGTCGGGGGTGCCGGTGGGAACCCGCCTGGTCCTTCGGGGCTCGGCGGTGCAGGGCGTGAGCTACAAGAC
>DATFQL010000025.1:0-12452 GCA_035264305.1 Candidatus Limnocylindrales bacterium
CCGAACACGAGCAGGATCACGATCCCGACGAGGCCGTCGGTTCGACCCAGCAGGCGTCTCGAGAAGCCGCCGGCGCGGACGAGCGAACCGGGGGCGCGGCCCGTCGCCCGATCCGTGCCGGCGACGCCGGTGCCGACGCTCATGCCCGCACCCGCGGGTCGAGATAGCCGTACACGAGGTCGGCCCCGAAGTTCGCGATCACGACGGACACCGCGATCAGCAGGAAGATCGCCTGAAGGAGCGGGTAGTCGCGCGCGTCCAGCGCCTGGACGGTGAGCGTGCCGAGGCCCGGCCAGTTGAACACGATCTCGGCGGTGATCGCGCCCGCGACGACGTACCCGAGGTTGATCGCGATCAGGGTCACCATCGGCAGCAGCGCGTTGGGGAAGGCGTGCGAGCGCAGGATCCGGGCGTCCGGCAGGCCCTTTGCGCGGGCGGTGGTGATGTAGTCCTCGGACCGGGTCTCGACGATCGAGGACCGCATGAGGATCGAATAGGCGCCGATGAGGCCAAGCGCCACGGCCGTCAGCGGCAGGACGAGGTGGCGGCCGAGGTCGACGATCGCCTCGACCGGCGTCTTGTTGCCGCCGGGGGTCGTCATCCCGGACGTCGGGAACCACCCGAGGCCGGCGGCGAACACGATGATCAGCGGCATGCCGATCACGAAGTAGGGCATCGAGTAGAAGACGAGGCTCAGCGCGTTCCCCACGCGATCGATGGTGCCACCGCGGCGCCACCCGGACCGCGCCCCGAGCCACAGCCCGACGACGATCGCCACGGCTTCGCCCAGCCCGATCAGCAGGACGGTCGGCCCGGCCGCATCCACGACGACCTCCACCACCGGCTGGCCGCGGTACTTGATCGAGTAGCCGAGGTCGCCGGCGGCCGTGGACTCCACGTAGTTGATCAGCTGGTCCGGGATGAGTGGCTTGTCGAGGCCCCACTTCACCCGGTTGGCGGCGACGATCTCGGGCGTGAGGTGGGGGTTCTTCGAGGCCCGCTCGGGGGAACCGGGCATCATCCGGAACAGGACGAAGTTGAGCAGGACGATCGCCACGATCGTCACCAGCGCCTGGACGAGCTTGCGCGCGATGTACCGGCCGCTCACGCCGTCAGGGCTCCGGAGCGGGTGAGGGCCGCCGCGCGGCCCTCACCAGTATCGGGCTCAACCCACGATGGCCGGTGTCACTCGTCCTCGCCGGCGGTGGAGGTGCGGCGGCGGTTCCACAGGAACCCGCCGACCACGACGACGACGGCGACCGCGAGCACCGCGAGCAGGAGCGTGGGCGTCTGGCCGCTGCTGCTGGCCGAGCCCGGATCGGGCGCGGCCGGGGCCGCGGACTGGCCCGCCGACGCCGACTGCGTGGCGGCCGCCGGGCTGTCGGACGGCTCCGCCGTCGCGTCCCGCAGCAGCGTGTAGTCGAGGATGCCGTAGGTGAAGAACGGGGTGCCGTTCGCGGGCATGTTCTGCCAGCCCGCAAAGCGGTCGTTGCGGTACACGTCGAGGTTGGAGTCGTAGTAGAGGATGTCGTACGGGGCCTCGTCGTAGATCAGGTTCTGCATCTCGGCGAGGGTCGCGTGCCGGGCGTCACCCGACTCCGCCGACTGCTTGTCGTACAGCTCGTCGTACTTCGGGTTGCAGTACTGGCTGTCGGACAGGTTCCCGATCTGGTCGCACTTGAACACGATCGTGAGCCCGTTGGGGTCCGGGCTCCCGGACCAGCCCCACAGCTCGATGTCGTACTTCGCCTTGCCGTCGGCTTCGGGCGGCAGGATCATGTCGGTGAGGGTGTCGCTGTCGTAGCTCTGCACCGACACGTCGATGCCGAGCTCCGCGTACCACTCCTTCACGAACTGCGCCGACTTGGCATACGTGTCGTTCGTGTTCGGGTGGGCCAGCGCGAGCGAGATGGTCTTGCCTTCCTTGTCCAGCCGCTTGCCGTCGCCGTCGAGGACGTAGCCGGCGGCGTCGAGCTTCTGCTTCGCGAGCTCGATGTCGAAGGTCCGGGGCTTGTCGGGCTCGACGTGCCAGTCGCCGAGGACCGGTGGCACGATCGTCGTGCCGGGGTCGCCGAAGCCGCCGAGCACGCGCTCCACGAGCGCGTCGTGATCGACGGCGTATCCCAGGGCGTCGCGGAACGCGGGGTCGAGCAGGGCCTTGGTGGACGGCCCGCCGTCCTCGATCGTCTTGCCCGTGCCGGTCCCGTACGTGTTGAAGGCAAGCTGGCTCCAGCCGTTCGCCTTGCCCTCCACGGTCGTGAAGGTGGGATCGGTGGCGAGCTGCTTGAACTGGTCGGCGTTCACGTTGTGGGCGTAGTCGAGCTCGCCCGACTTCAGCGCCTGGACCATCACGTCCGTGTTGTCCGCGAAGAAGCGGAGGACGACCTCGTCGGCGAACCCCTGGTTGCCCCAGAAGTTCTCGTTGCGCACGAACCGTGCGAACTGGCCGGTCTGCCATTCGGCGAGGGTGTACGGGCCGGTCCCGACGAGCGGCGCGTCGAACTTCTCCTCGGAGATCTTCTTGTAGTCCATCTCCCCGTAGATGTGCTCGGGGAGGATCGGCATGTAGATCTGGAAGATGCGGTCCGACTGGTCCGTGGTGTACGCGACGAACGTCGAATCGTCGGGGCACTCGACCTTCGTGACGCCGGCGTCCGACAGGCCCGGGTCGAGGTAGCCGGAGCCGATGCTCGCCTCGTCCGCGATCGCGGCCAGCGCGAGGCCCCACGTGTAGCAGACGTCCTTGGACGTCGCGGCCTCGCCGTCCGACCACTTCATGCCGTCACGGATGTGGAACGTCACGCGATCGTCCGCCCGCTCCCACGTGTCGGAGAACCCGGGTGCGGCATGGGCGTCCTTGTCGAACTCGGTGAGCAGGTTGTAGGTGAGCTGGAACACCTCGTAGCCCACGACGAGCTCGGTGTTGAACGGGTTCGACGCGTCGAGATCCTGGGTCGTGCCGACGGTCAGCACGACGCCGCCGTCGCCCTCGGCCGCGCTCGCCGGAACGGCGGGCAGGAGCACCGAGAACGCGAGCAGCAATGCGCCGATCGAGCGCATGCGGATGTGAGGCTGGGGCAGGCGCATCAGGGGTGTCCTCCTCGGCTGGCTGGCGGCCGTTCCTCCTCCGGCACGGCTGCCGCGCCGTCTCCCGGCGGCGGGTGCGCGGACTGTGGCACACGGCCCGCAAGGTCGCAACTCGACCACCATACGGACCGCGCAGCGGGACGGGTTCAGCCTGCTACAGGACGAAGGTCCGACGCGCGCCTGCCCCGCGCAGGATGGGGCGGTCGAAGGCGAAGCCGCGGAGCTCCGGGTCCGAGGGGCTCGCGCCGTCCAGGGCGCGCTCCACGAGGATCCGGCCGAGCACGCTCGCGAACTTGTACGCGTGCGCCGAACCGAGCACGACGTGCACGTACGGGTGCTCGGGAAGCGCATCGACCACGAAGTCCCGATCGGGTGTCAGCGTGTACAGGCAGGTCTTGGTGAGGAAGGGCTCGACCGCCATGCCCGGGAGGTGCTGCTCGAGGAACGCCATCACGCGGCCATGGGCCGCCTCGTCGCGGTCGAACGTGCGGGTCGCGTTCGTGACCTCGCGCCCGCCGACGTCCTGGCCGATCTTCGGGCCCGGATGACCGTGCGTCGGGAACCCGTAGAAGCTCGGCTCGTGCATCCAGATCCAGACCGGGAACCGCTCGGGAGCGAACAGCGCTGGATCGACCCGCGGGGTGAACCAGCTCACCTGCTCCTGCGTGATGGTGAGCGGCAGGCGCGCGCCCAGCGGCTCGAGCAGCTCGTTGGTCCACGAATCCGCCGCAAGGATCACGCGGCCGGCGGTGAAGCGGTTGCCGCCGTCGAGCTCGAGGCCGACCTCCCCGTGCCCTCGCGCTTCGATGCGCGCGACGCGGGTCCCGTCGCGGAGCGTCGCGCCCTGGGCCGCCGCGAGCTCGCGGTGCGCCACGTTGCCCCTGCTCGGATCCGCGAGGCCGGCGTCGGGCTGGAACACGGCCATGTGCTCGTCGCGGAGGCGCCACGCCGGGAACCGTCGCATCACCTCGCCGGAGTCGAGGACCTCGAACGGGACCTGCTCCGCACGCATCGACCCGATGTACGCGTCGAGGTCGATCTCCACGCCCTGGTCCTTCTCACGGGGACCGACGTCGAGACCGCCCGTCGGGAACAGGATGGTCGTGCCGCTCTCGCGCTCCACCTCGGCCCATGTCGCGTAGGCCCGTCGCGCGAGCCGGACGTAGTCGCGCCGGTGGTAGCTGAGCCGGATGATCCGGCTGACGTCCTGGGACGCGCCGAGGCTGTGCCCGAGCTCGTACTGTTCGAGCCCGAGGACGCGCACTCCCGGGCGCCGCGATGCCCAGTACGCCGCCGCGGATCCGAGGGCGCCGAGCCCGACGACAACGACGTCCCAGTCGGTCCGTCTCACGCCTGCGCCTCCCGCCGGATCCGCACCGCATCCTCCCCGACGCGCTCCGCGAGATAGCGCCGGATGTCGAGGCTCAGGTCTTCCATGGGCGCGTACCACCCGAACTCGAACCGCCGCGACGTCATCCCGTCCTGAACTCCCTCGCATACCGTCCAGTCCTGGCGGTTGACGAGATCCCAGAAGTCGACGGCGTCCGACGGGTCGAAGTCCGGTTTCGCGATCTCGTCGGGATGGAACAGCCAGTCCACGACGACAAGCGTGCGATCGGGGGCCTTGGGCAGGAGCGTGAACGACGCGACGTGGTCGGCCGACAGGCTGATCATCAGGTTCGGGTAGACGAGCTCGCCCTTGTGCCTGGTCTGCTCGTGCTCGTCGAGGCCGGGGAACGGCGCGCGCCGTGTGACGCCGGTCATCGTGAAGGTGAACGTGCCCTCCGCCTGTGGAACGCCGTTGTCCCAGTCGAGGGACGTACCTCCCTTCTCCCGGAAGGCCGGAACGATCCGGCACAGCTCGGGGTGCACGCCGGCGCAGTGGTAGCACTCGTTGTAGTTCTCGACGATGACCTTCCAGTTCGCCCGGACGTCGTACACGATCCGCCGCGCGGTGCGCAGGTCGGCGAGCGGATAGCGCGCGACACGGGCCGGGATCTCCCCGAGCTGCGCGCCGAGCGTGCGGCCGGCCGCGGCCCGGTCCGGCGAGGCATTGACGAAGATCCAGCCGGCCCACGTGTCGAGGGCGACGGGATGGAGGCCGAAGTCCGCCGGCTCGAAGCCGTCGGCCTCGCCGAGGTACGGGGCGTTCCGGACGCCACCGTCCAGCTCGTAGCACCACGAGTGGTAGGGGCAGCGGATGACGCCCCTGAACCGGCCGGAGGCGTCGGGGGCCGCGTCGCAGCTCGCCGGGTCCGCGCGCTGGTCGGGCGTCGTGAGGCGCGAACCGCGATGACGGCACACGTCGTAGTGCGCCGACAGGGTCCCGGCCCGGTTGCGGACGACGATGACTCGCTCGCCGGCGAGATCGACGCTCAGGAAGTCGCCCGGCTTGGGGAGCTGCTCCTCCCGGCCCACCGCGACCCATTCGACCCACCAGACGGACTCGCGCTCGCGGTCGAGGAAGGCGGCGTCGACGTAGGCGGCGCGAGGAAGACTGGCCTCGAACGCGCTGCGAGCCATCCGGTTGGGACGCTCGCGATCGAGCCGCTCCTCGTCAGGATCGATGTCGGTGGACCGCACCTGATGATCCTCGGTCAGCCATGCGTCGCGTGGACGCGGATCGTACTCGTCCGCGTGCTGACGCCGGGCGTAATCGGCCGGATCCCCGCAGCCGTTCCGCCGCGTACACGCCGACCGCGGCCACGGTCATCACGTCGTGGATCTCGCCCCCCGCGATCTCGCCGAGCACCTCGTCGAGCGTCGCCCAGCGGATCTCGAGGAGCTCGGTCGGATCAGGTTCGGCGGCACCGGCGACGAGCCCTTCCGCGAGGAACAGCGCGCCGCGCTCGTCGGTCACGGAGTTCGACAACGTGATCCGGGCGAGCTGTCGCCAGCGGCCCGCCGTGTGGCCCGTCTCCTCGCGCAGCTCGCGCCGTGCGCCGTCCTCGAGCGACTCGCCAGGTTCGACGCCGCCCTCCGGGATCTCCCAGCTGTACTCGTCGAGCGCGTACCGGTGCTGACCGACGAGCAGCAGCCGCCCCTCGTCACCCACGGCGACGACACCGACCGCCCGGGTGTGGAAGTGGACGAGGCCGTAGACCCCGGCGCTGCCGTCGGGCCGCTCGACCTCGTCGTGCCAGACGTCGATCCACGCGTTCTCGTACGCGACCCGCCGTGAGCGCCGCGTCCACGGGCCCACCCGGACCGTCTGGCGATCCCGTTCCCCGCTCAGGTCGCCGTGAGATCCGGGACGCGGTGCCATGGCGATACGGTACCGTCGCGCGGGCCGCCACATGCCGCGCGACGCGCCGCGTGTGAGCGAGGCGGCCGGATGATGACCCCGTCCCCGGGAGCCGGGGGCGAGGAGGGATATGACTCGCAACCGGACCTCCAGACGCCCACAGGCAGGCCGACGACGCATGCCGATGGCGGTGCTCGGGACGGCTGCCGGCCTGCTGGGTGCATACGCGGTTGCGAGCTGGGTCGTGTACGACCGGGTGAGTCGCGCGGCAGGCGGGTGCTGGCCCGACGACGTCGACAACACTCCCTCGGCATACCGGGTGCGCGACGGGTTCGACCAGACGATTGCCGACAGGAATCGCATGCCGGCGCCCGCTGACGTGCGATTCCGGTCGCGCGACCCTGCCATCCCCGACCTCGAGCTCGCCGGCTGGTGGCTTCCGGCTGACAAGGAGGACGCCCCGGCGGTCGTCGTCGTCCATGGCGTCCAGTCGTGCCGCCGGGAGGCAAACGTCCTCGTGCCGGCGGGGATGCTCCACCGGGCGGGGTTCTCGGTGTTCCTGATCGACGCCCGCGACCACGGCGACTCGGACGGCCACGACGGCCGGTTCGCGGCCGGCACCGACGAGCACCTCGACGTGCTCGGTGCGTGGGACTGGGTTCGGGCGCAAGGCGTGCCGGCCGCGCGCATCGGGCTGCTCGGGATGAGCTTCGGCGCGATCAACTCGGTGATCGCCGGCGGCGAGGATCGTCGGGTGGCCGCCGTCTGGGCCGATTCGGTCGCGACCAGGATGGGCGAGGCGATCGGCAACTTCGTCGTCGACCAGCTGGGCGACCCGACCGGCGTATCGCGCCTGCTCGTGCCCGGCGGCCTCGTGTGGGCTCGCATCATCGCGGGCGACGACCTGACGAGGTACGACCCCATCGACGAGGTCGGCCGTTACGCCGACCGGTGGATCGCGTTCGTCCAGGGGGAGGAGGACCGCGTCCTGCCGCCCGCCATGGCCGACGCGATGCACGGGGCCGCCGTCGCTGCCGGCGCAAGGACCGCGCCGTTGTGGGTCGCGCCCGGGGCAGGGCACGGCGAGGCGCTGTTCTTCGAGCCCGACGCGTACGAGCGCCGCCTCGTCGACTTCTTCACCGACGCACTGGGCGAGCCCTGAACGCCCGCTCCTACACTCGGACGATGCCCGACCCTGGCAGCCCGCGACGCCCGAGCGAACCGGTCCACGATGTCGATGTCCGGTGGGACGTCCGGATCCCGGTCCGCGACGGCCTCGACCTCTCCGCGAACCTGTGGCTGCCGCGGGCGGCCGCGGAGGCACCGCACGAGCGCGTTCCGGCGATCCTCGAGATGATCCCCTACGGGAAGGACAGCTGGCGCCGCAACGCCGACACGGCTCGTGGCGAGTGGCTCGCGGCACGCGGGTTCGTGCTGTGCCGCCTCGACGTCCGGGGTACCGGGTCCAGCCCCGGCGTCGCGCTCGACGAGTACACCGAGGACGAGACGCGCGACGGCTACGACGCGGTCGAGTGGCTGGCCGCCCAGCCCTGGTGCAACGGGAACGTCGGCATGTGGGGCATCAGCTACGGCGGGTTCACCTCGATCCAGGTTGCGAAGCTTCGGCCGCCGCACCTGCGCGCGATCCTGCCGATGTACGCCACGGACGACCGGTATCGCGACGATGTCCACATCCGGGGCGGCTGCATCACCGCGAGCGAGAAGAGCCAGTACGCCGTCAGCCAGCTGGGGATGAACGCGATGCCGCCCTACCCGCCCTTTCGCGGCGACGGTTGGCGGGACGAGTGGCGCGCGCGGCTCGAGGCGACGCCGCCGTGGCTCATGGCGTGGATCCGCGAGCAGACTGACGGTCCGTACTGGCGGCGCGGATCGCTCGCACCCGACTACGACCGGCTCGAGTGCGCGGTGTTCCAGGTCGCGGGCTGGTCGGACTCGTACGTCGACCCGGCGTTCCGGATCCAGGAGCGGTGCACGAACGCGAGCGTGCGCACGCTCGTGGGCAACTGGGTCCATTCGTTTCCCGACGAGGCGTACCCGGGACCCAACGTGGACTGGCTCGACGAGCTCGTGCGGTTCTTCGACCGCTACCTCAAGGACGTCGACAACGGCTGGGAGCGCGCGCCCGCCATCACCTGGATGGAGCGTGCGTACGCACCGCCCGAGCCGTTCCCCGCGGCATGGCCGGGCCGCTGGCGCGCCGCTGCCTCGTTCCCGGTGAAAGGGACCGAAGCCCATGGCTGGCACCTGGGCGATGGGATCCTCCTCGACCCCGGTTCCGGCACCGCCGCCGACGCCGGCGTGACGACCATGACCCACCGTGCGACGAGCGGCACGGCTGGGCCGCTGTCATGGGGCGCCGGCTGGCATCCCAACGGGCTGGCGCGGGACCTCCGCCCGGACGAGGGCCGCGGCGCCACGTGGACGAGCGACCCGCTCCACACGGGTCTGTCGGTGATCGGGGTGCCGGTCGCCGTCCTCCACCTGACCGCCTCGATGCGCGTCGCGACGTGCGCGGTGCGGCTGTCCGAGGTCGCCCCGGACGGCGCCTCGGCTCTCGTGGCGACCGGCGTCCTGAACCTCACCCACCGCCTCTCCGACACGGACCCCTCCCCGATGCCCACGCGCGGCCTCGCGACCGAGGAGGTGCGAATCCCGCTCCGCACGACCGGGTACCGGTTCTCGCCGGGCCACCGGATCCGGCTGACCGTGCTCACCTCGCTGTGGCCGGTGCTGTGGCCGTCACCGATCCCGGGCCGGCTCAGCGTCCACCACGGTCCGGCCACTCGGTCCCGCGTCGAGCTGCCCGTCCTGCCCGATGCCGTCGCCGCCCTCGAGCCACCGGCATTCCGGACGGAGCCTGTCGTGCTCCGCGAGGTCGGCGCGTCCGAGGAGGATGCGCCGGAGTGGCGGATCGAAGAGGACGTCCTCAGCGGGACCACCACGGTCACGATCTTCGACGGCGCCGCGTCGACGCAGGAGGACGGATCGCGGCTGTATGCGTCGGAACGGCTCGTGCTCGCGGCGTCGGACCCCGAGCCCGCCCGGGCAACGTTTCGCAGCGACGTCGTCTACCGCTATACCGGCGAGGGGTGGGACGCCGACATCCGCGCCACGGGCGAGATCATCAGCGACGAGGGCAGGTTCGCGGTGCGGGTCGGGCTGGATGTCACGCTCGACGGCGAGCCGTTCTTCGCGCGTGAGTGGCGCGAGACAATCCCGCGGAACCTCGTCTAGGAGCGACCCTACGGGAGGGTCGAGAAGGCGGCCAGCGCGAGATACGCCGATCCGATCGCGACGGACACGCTCGCGAGCGTGCCGAGAAGGTAGTACTCGGCGAAGCCGCGGTCGTCGAGCTGCTTGAACCGGGCGAGCGTCTTGACCGCGATCACGACGCCCACGGCGGCCGCGGCGCCGGTGAGGACGAACGTGACGATGAGCAGGCGCTCGAGGGCGCCGATCGTCGCACCGATCCGCGCCGGGGCTCCGACCGGCACGGCCGCTGTCGCCGGGATCGATCCATTCCCCGGCACCGATGCGGGCGCCGCGCCCGCGCCCACCGCCTCAGCGGCGTCGACGGCCGGTGATCCCGTCGGGGAGGCAACGGCAACGGGACCGCCGGCGGCCGAGACCGACGGCTCGACGGTCGCAACCGAGGGTCCGACGCGGACGTTGTAGCCCGCAACGGCCTGCGCGTCGCCGGCCACGGGATGTGCCGCCGGCGCGGCGTGGCCGACGCGTCGGACGTCGCGCGGCGAGACGAGCGCCAGCACGAAGTAGTAGGCGCCCCGGGTGTTGACGAGGAACAGGGACACGAGCACGACGCCGGTGAGGATCACGGCGTGCACGGTCGCCCGGTCCCAGCCGCGAAGCACGAGGTTCACGAAGTCGACCCACGGCGCGAGCAGCGGCACGCCCGCGAGGATCACGAGCCACCCGACGATCGCGAACGTCAGGTGCAACGCCTGGTCGGCGAGGAACAGCATCCCGGGCCACGGCGTCCACGCGCCGCCGAGCCCTGACGGGGGCACCTCGCCAGTGCGCTCCATGCGCGCCAGGGCGGCCGCCTGTGCCTCGGCCTCCGCGCGCCGGGTCGCCTGGACCTTCCAGCGGTCGATGAGCATGTGCGAGATCACGGTGAGCAGGAGATATGCGAATCCCGGCACGCCCCACGCGAAGACCGCGGGCAGCAGGCACACGCCGACATGGAGCCCGTGGACCAGCAGCGCCTTGTTCCCCTCGGCCGTCCCGGTTCCCTTGTTGAGCGCGATCCAGTCGTTCTGGAGGACGAAGTCGGCGACGAGGTGCGCGAACACGAGCCAGACGATGACGAGCGTCGCGTCCGGCATCATGCGGCGCTTCCGGTGTCGGTCTGGCGCACCCCGCGGCGGGACCGCGCGACGCCTTCGGCGAACAGCGTCGCGATCGCGCGCGCGAGCCCCTGGAGGTGTCGAACGTGGCCGCGATCGGCGATGACCGACACGGTGGCGCGCGAGACATGGAGGCGCTCGGCTGCCTCCGCGCGCCGCAGCTCGTCGACGATGATGAGCCGGCCGATCTCGCGCTGGCGCGGCGTCAGCTCGTCGAGGAGCGCGGGCAGGAGCGGCGCGATGTCCGCGAGCAGCGCGTCGGTCGCGGTGTCGCCGGTGATCGCGACGAGGCCGAGCCGCTGCGCCTTGGCCCTCGCGAGGACCTCGCGCGCGACGTGAAACGCGGTCCCGGTACGCTCAGTCGCCGGCCCCGACCCGGGTTCGACCGGTCCTGCCACGATCGCCCAGCGCAGCGCGCGCGCGTCGGGACGGAGACCGGCGCGGAGCACGCCGCGGAACGGATCGGCGGCCAGCCCGAGCAGGCCCTGGACCTCGTCGCCCTGCGTGAACCCGAACGCGGCCAGGCGTTCCGGCCTCGGATAGGCGGCGTCGAGGTCCGCGCGCAACGAGCGCAGCCACGCGGTGGAGCCGGGGTCCCGTCGCGAGTCGACGACGTCGCCGAACAGCACGATTCCCGTCGCGGGTGGAGTCATCCGCGCGAGCCTACCCGATATCAAATTAGCCGGCAAGGGCTAATCGCACCGCACGTAGCCCGGACCGGCTAACCGTGACGCTGTCGTTCCGCCGACACGTCACGCGGCCGTTGCCGCGTGAAGGACTCCGGACAGGGCCTCACGCAGCGACTCCGCGTGCCCGGGCGTGTCGAAGTCGAGCAGCGGATGGCCGGGGAGCGCGGTCTCGGCGAGGCGTCCGTCGTGCCTGACGTACACGACCGGGTAGATGGCGCCCGTGCCGTCCGCCTCGACCGTCATCGCGATGACGTCCTCCTCCATCCCGTCGAGCGCGTGGACCAGCGGCAGGATCCCCTCGTCCCGGAACCCGTCGGGCTGGAGCGAGATCACGCGGGCGAGGTACGCCTTCTGGTGCCACAGCTCGGGCGCCCGTGTGGCCTCCGCCAGGAGGTAGGGGACGATATCGCTCTGCGAGACGGACGGCCGGTCGACGACGACGCCGAACCGCGTCTCGGCGATGTGCCGCGCGAGGATGCGCCCGGTGTACCGATGCCCGTGGACGGCCCCGGAGTAGCCGGGGATGCCGTGCTTGCGCAGCCCCGGTGACGCCTGCGTGATCGTGCCCGCGAACCAGAGGCCGGGGACGTTCGCGCTCTCCCAGAGCGGGGTCACCGCGGGCAGCTTCGCCTGGCCGAAGGTCGTCACGCCGAGCGCGGGAAGGTCGAGGAGCGGGCACGTGAACCCGGTTGCCGCGATGACCTCGTCGGCGATCACGCTGAGATCCTCGCCGGTGTCGGTCCGCTTGAGGTCCACGCGCAGCGCGTCGCCGTCCCTGGCGATTGCCGCGATCGACGCGTCGAGGATCTTGACGCCGAGGCCCAGGAAGTTGTCCTCGAACGGCTGCACGTACCGCGCCCGCACGCCGGCGAGGGACCGCTTCTCGATCGACGTCCTCGCGGGCGAGGGCGAGCACACCGTGATCGAGGACGCCCAGGCGGCGAGACCCGAGGCCAGCTCGAAGCCCGAGTTCTGCTTGCCGATGATGAAGATCCGCTTGCCGGCGTACCAATTCGCCTCGCGCGTATCGGCGTAGTGGCGGGC
>DATFQL010000026.1:0-8161 GCA_035264305.1 Candidatus Limnocylindrales bacterium
ATCGGCGACACCCTGCGGACGGCGTGCGACTCGCTTGACCGAGTCCGCGGCCGCCTCCTCGGCGGAGCGCCGCAGGTCGTCGGGGATCCCCCACCCGTCGAGCCCGTCCACGTCCACGTGGGCGGCCAGGACCGGCACGAGCTCCGAGCGAAGCCCGGTGAGGATGTTCACGTCGCCGGCCGGCACATCGGATGTCGCGAGGACCTCGGCGAGCGTGATCGCGGGGAGCGGCCGCGCCTCGGACGCCAGGACGACGGCGACGTTTCCGCCGGCGAGCACCGGTGCCAGCCGGGAGACGAGACCCAGCAGCGAGCTCCGCTCGGGCGCGACGATGCCGACGACGCCCGTGGGCTCCGGGATCGTGAAGTTGAAGTACGGGGCACCGACCGGGTTCGACGACCCCAGGACCTGCGCGATCTTGTCCGCCCACCCCGCGTACCAGACCCAGCGGTCGATCGCTCGCCCGACGACCTCCCGAGCCTTCCCGGCGTCGATCCCCTCCGCGGTCGCGACCTCGCCCGTGAACTGGTCGAATCGGCCCTCCATCAGCTCGGCGACGCGGTACAGGATCTGCCCGCGGTTCATCGCGGTCCTCGCCGCCCACGGGCCCGACGCGGCGCGCGCGACCCGGGCCGCGTCGCGGAGGTCCTTGCGCGACGCGCGGCACGCGTTGGCGAGCGGGTCCCCGTCGGCGGAGCGAACCAGGTAGGAGCGGCCGCTCTCGGTCCGGGGAAACTGCCCGCCCACGTACAGCTTGTAGGTCTTGAGGACGGGCAGGCGGACGCTCGTCGCCACGTCAGCGATCCTCCAGCCGGACGTACGCATGGAGGCCGTGCATGCCCCCCTCGCGCCCGAACCCGGACTCCTTGTAGCCGCCGAACGGCGACGTCGGGTCGAACCGGTTGAACGTGTTTGCCCACACCACGCCCGCCTTGAGGGCCGACACCATCGCGAACACCTTCGACGCCTTCTCGGTCCAGATCCCGGCGGACAGGCCGTACGCGGTGTTGTTGGCCTTCTCCACGGCCTCGTCCGGCGTGCGGAAGGTGAGCACCGACAGGACCGGCCCGAAGATCTCCTCCTGCGCGATCCGGTGGCTCTGGGCCACGTTGGTGAACAGCGTCGGCCGGAAGAAGTACCCGCGATCGGGCAGCTCGCAGGCGGGCTGGTAGAGCTCGGCACCCTCCGCCTCGCCCGCCGCGACGAGCGCCGTGATCTTCTCGAGCTGGCCCCTGGAGTTGATCGCGCCGACGTCGGTGTTCTTGTCCAGGGGGTCGCCGACGCGGAGCGTCGAGAGCCGGTCCTTCAGCCGCGTGACGAGCTCGTCGGCGACCGACTCCTGGGCGAGCAGCCGCGAGCCGGCGCAGCACACCTCGCCCTGGTTGAAGTAGATGCCGTTGACGATCCCCTCGACGGCCTGATCGAGCGCGGCGTCCTCGAACACGATATTGGCCGCCTTGCCGCCGAGCTCGAGGGTGAGGGCCTTGTCGCTCCCCGCGACCGCCTTCTGGATCCGCTTCCCGATCTCCGTCGAGCCGGTGAATGCCACCTTCGCCACGTCCCTGTGGGTCACGAGGTGCATTCCGATCTCACCCGGACCCGGGACGATGTTGACCACGCCCGGCGGCAGGTCCGCCTGGCGGCACACGTCGGCGAACAGCAGCGCGGACAGCGGCGTGGTCGAGGCCGGCTTGAGCACGACCGTGTTTCCCGCGGCGAGGGCCGGAGCGATCTTCCAGGAGAGCATCAACAGGGGGAAGTTCCACGGGATGATCTGGGCGGCGACCCCCAGGGGTTTCGCGCGCCGGCCGGGGAACGCGTACTCCAGCTTGTCCGCCCACCCGGCGTAGTACCAGAAGTGGGCCGCGGCGAGCGGGACGTCGACGTCGCGGCTCTCCTTGATCGGCTTGCCCGAGTCCATTGACTCGAGGACCGCGAACTCCCGGCTGCGCTCCTGCATCATCCGCGCGATCCGGAACAGGTACTTGGCACGTTCGCGGCCCGGCAGGCTGCCCCACGACCGACGCCCGGCGCGGACGGCCGCGGAGACTGCCCGGTCGATGTCCGCAGGCGCGGCCTTGGCGACCTCTGCGAGCGGCTGCTCGGTGGACGGGTCGACGGTCGTGAAGGTGGCGCCGCCGGTCGCGTCGCGGAACTTCCCGTCGATGAACAGGCCGTAGCGCTCCTGCAGCCGGACGATGTCCCGGGCTTCGGGCGCCGGTGCGTATTCCCAGGGGATCGCCTGTCCCTCGCCGAGGCCCCAGGAGCTGGGGGCGGACGAACCTGTCCGCGCGATGGATCGGTCGGTGCTCACGCGGCCATTATGGCATCCGGGGACCGGCCCTCAGGACGAGGCGTGGCCCGCCCTTCCCGGACGCGACCGCCGCCTCCGCCGCACCGCGACATCGTCCAGGACGTCGGGGTCGGTCGCCTCCGCGGCCTCGACGAGCTGCTTGAAGTGGCGCTGGTGCAGCTCCACGGTCTCGTCCGGCGCGTCCTCCACGTCGATCAGCTCGTTGCGCGCACCCTTCACCGCGCGGATGAGCTCGTCGAGCTTCAGCTGCGTGGCCCGTGCCTCGCGGTTCTGGCTGGCCTGGATCACGAACACCATGAGGAACGTGACGACAGTCGTGCCTGTGTTGATCGTGAGCTGCCAGGTGTCGCTGAAGCCGAACACGGGCCCCGAGAGCGCCCACACGAGGACGATTGCGATCGCGAGCAGCAGGGCCCACGGCGTCCCGACCGCCTCAGTGATCAGCCCGGCCAGCCGGCGGAAGCCTTCACGCATGGGAAACATGGTCGACGGCGAGCCGTCACGCCGATGCGCGACACGCTGGTCGAAGCGTCATCGTTCCGTTTCAGCGCCTGTGGTGGGGCGCTCGGTATCCTGCGGCGGTGCAGGCGCTGGGCTGGATCGCGTTCGGGACGGCGATGATCCTCGTCGTGCTCCACCGGACCGCCGCCCGCCGATACCTCGACGCGTACGAGGCGGCGCACGGGTCGCGCAACCCGGGAGCGGGCTGGCTCGTGCGCGGTGATCCCGTCCCGGCGGTGGAGGCGCTGCGGAGGCGGCGGCTCCTCGTGGTGGTGCCCGCCAGCCTGCTGACGATGGTGGCGATCATCCTCGTGGCGTACGGGCCCCGCTGAGCGTGCGACGGATGACCGGGGTGGCCGAGCTGCTGGACGGGCCGCTTGACGATGAGGCGGCGCTCCGCGGGAATCTCCGGGACCTCACCCGCCTCAATCGCTGGCTCGGGGGGACGAGGGCCTCGCGACGAGCGCTCGATCGGCTCCTGTCGGGCCGCACGGTGCCCCACACCGTTCTCGACGTGGGGACCGGGGCGGCCGATATCCCGCTCGCGCTGCTCGGCGCGGCATCCCGTTCCGGCGGCCGCCTTCACGTCACGGGCGTCGACTCGCGGCAGGAGGTCCTCGACGCCGCGCGGGCAGTCGACCCGCGGATCGACCGCACGCCGGACCTCGTGCTCGCGCTGTCCGACGGCCGGCTCCTGCCCTGGCCGGATCGGTCGTTCGACGTCGTCCACGCCTCGCTGCTCGTCCATCACCTCGAGCCACCGGACGCGCTGGCGTTCCTGCGCGAGGCCGCCCGCATCGCGCGGCTCGGCGTCGTCGTCAACGATCTCGTGCGAGCCCGGCGCCACCTGTTCGTCGCGCGGCTGCTGCTGCCGCTCGTGACGCGCAACCGGTTCACCCGGCACGACGCGCCGCTCTCGGTTCGCCGCGCGTACACGCGGATGGAGCTTCGAGCGCTCCTCGCCGGCGCCGCCCTTCGTCCCGTCGCCGAGGTTGGCGCGTTGGGCGGGCACCGCGTCGCGATCGCCGCGGTGCCCATGCGCGAGCTCGAGCAGCAACGCTCCTCGGCCGCGCCGGCCGACGACCGGGCGGCCGCCACGTGACGCGCGGCGCGGATGTCGTCATCGTCGGTGGCGGACCTGCGGGTGCGGTCACCGCCACGTACCTTGCCCGCGCCGGGCACGACGTCGTGCTCCTCGAACGCGCATCGCGCTACCGCTGGCGGGCAGGCGGCGTGTTCGCGTCGCCGGCCGCCGTGCGCGAGCTTCGGCACGCGGGGCTCGATCCGGCCACGCTCGCCCGGGTCGCGCGCCCCATCGCGGCGATGCACGTCGAGCTGCCCGACGCCGCCCGGACCTCGTTCCGGCTCACGTACGGCGCCGAGACCACGAACGAGACCGCCGTCGGGTTCGACCGGTCAGCGCTCGATCCCGCGCTTCTCGAGCACGCGGAGGAGGTCGGGGTGGAGGTCCGCCGGGGCACGGTCGCGACCGATGTCGCGCTCCGGGACCATCGCCAGGACGCGTCGGTATCCGCGGAATGCGTGGGCGATCCGCTCACGTCGGCCGCGGTCACGGCCCGCGTGGTCGTCGGGGCCGACGGGCCTCGCTCGATGGTGGCCGCTGCCGCCGGAATGGTGCGCGCGCCGCGGCTCGGGAACCGCATCGGTCTCAGCTGGCACGTGACGGACGAGCCGGGCGACCCGCCGCGTGAGGCACGGATGGTGGTGCTGCCCGGCGAGGCGTACTGCGGCATCGCGCCCGTTCCCGGTGGCCGAGTGAACGTGGGCATCGTCCTCGCGGGCCGATCGTGGCGCGACCGCCTCCAGGCGGAAGGTGCCGCGTCCGTCGGGCGAGCCGTGCTGGCCACCGTCCCACCGTCCGACGCGGATCCCGAGCCCTGGCGGGCCGGCGAGATGACCGACGCGATCGCGGGCGCGAGCCCGCTCGGGAGCCGTGTCGAGCGGCGGGCGGGTCCGGGCTGGCTCGTCGTCGGCGACGCCGCAGGCTTCCTCGATCCGTTCACCGGCGAGGGACTCCACCGCGCACTCGTCGGCGCCCGCCTCGCCGCGGAGGCGATCGACGCCGAGCTGCGCGGCCACGCCGCGCCGGGCGGGCTGGCCGCGTATGACCGCGCGATGGACGAGCGGTTCGCCCGGAAGGACCTCGTGTCGCGGATCGTCCAGGCCCTCCTCGCGCGGCCGGCGCTGTTCGCGTACGCCGGGCGACGGCTTGCCCGTCGGGACGACGTCCGTGCGACGATGGGGCTCGTGATGGGCGACCTCGTCCCCGCCTCGCGCGCCCTCGATCCGCGGTTCCTTGCCGCGCTCCTCCGACCGTGACCTCGTCCGTCGAGCGCATGGTGGAGCGGGTGCGGCTCGCCTCGTACGCCTGGGTCGAGCGGGGCGATGCCGTGCTCCTGTGCCGGATCTCCGCGAGCGACCTCGGCGGCGGCCACTGGTCGCTGCCGGGTGGCGGCCTCGACTTCGGCGAGGAGCCCGAGGTCGGCGTCCTGCGAGAGCTGCGCGAGGAGACGGGGCTCAGCGGGACGGTCGGCGAGCTGCTCGGCATCCGATCGGCGGTCCTCGAGCCCCCGGAGACGAAGCGCGGGGACCGGATTCAGAACGTCGGGCTGCTGTACCGCGTCGCGGCGCACGAGGGCGAGCTTGTGATGGAGGTCGGCGGCTCGACCGACCTCGCGGCGTGGATCCCGATCGCCGAGCTGGACACGCTGCCGCTGGTGCCGCACGTTGCCTGGGCACGCGAGCGAGCAGGGCGCTAGCGGATGCACTCGACGATCGGGATCGACATCGCCGCGCCGCCGGAGCTCGTCTACCGGCTCGCCCGCGACGTGACCCGCTGGGACCAGCTCCTGCCCCACTACGCCCGGTCCGAGGTCGTGCGGCGGGAGCGGGACGGGGTCCTCGTGTGTGACTTCGTCGCGCGGCGGCCGTTCGTGCCGCTGCTCGGGCTCGGCCTGCCCGTCACGTGGCGCAGCCGCACGTGGCACGACCCGGCGGCGCGCCGCCTGCGGTTCGTCCACGTCGCCGGGGCGACGAAGGGCATGGACGTCACGTGGACGATCGCCCCGGTCGCGGGCGCGGACGGCAGCCCCGGCACGCGGGTCGAGATCGGCCACGACTTCACGTCGGCCATTCCCGGCTTCGCGGCGTTCGTCGACCGCGCGTTCACCCGACCGATCGCGGGACGCACGCTCGCCACGTTCCAGGCGCTCGCCGAGGCGATCGAGACGTCCGATCCACCCCCCGAGCACGAACTACGCACATGACCGCTGTCTCCCACCGCCGCCGTGCCGTCATCACCGGCATCGGCGTGATCTCCGCCGTCGGCATCGACCTCCCGGCGTTCCGCTCCGGGCTCCGCAAGGCTCACAGCCCGGTCAAACGCATCGACCGCTTCGACCCCGCGGCGTTCCGGAGCCAGGTCGCGGCGCAGGTCGACGAGTTCGAGCCGCTCGATCACATGGACGCCCGGGCGGCACGTTCCATGGACCGTTTCAGCCAGTTCGGCCTCGCGGCGGGGCGGATGGCGATGGCCGACGCGGCGCTGGTCCCCGGCACGCCGAACGCCCCCTCGCGCGATCGGATCGGGATCTACCTGGGATCCGCCCTGGGGGGCATCGCGTTCGCCGAGAGCCAGCACGAGCGCTACCTCGACCGCGGGCTCAAGTCCGTCTCCCCCACCCTCGCGCTCGCGGTGTTCGGCGGCGCGGCACCTGCGAACCTCGGCATCGCGCTCGACGTGCGTGGCCCGATCCTGTCGACCGCGAACTCCTGCGCGAGCGGTGCGGTCGCGATCGGGGAGGCGCTCAACGCGATCCGCGACGGCGAGATCGACGCCGCGATCGCGGGCGGTGTCGAGGTGCCGCTCTCGCCGCTCGCCTTCGGGGCGTTCGACCTCATCCGCGCACTCGGGCATGCCTACAACGACGATCCGGAGCATGCGTCGCGGCCGATGGATGCCGGCCGCGACGGCTTCGTGATGGGCGAGGGCGCGGCGCTGCTCGTGCTGGAGGCCGCCGACGTCGCGGCGGCCCGCGGGGCCCGCGTGTACGCACAGGTGATGGGCTACGCTGCCACGTCGGACGCGCACCACATGGTCCAGCCGCGACCTGACGGGCGGGAGGCGGGACGGGCGGTGACCCTCGCGCTCGACGACGCCAGCGTCGCCCCTGACGAGATCGACTGGGTGAGCGCGCATGCGTCGTCCACACCGATCGGCGACATCGCCGAGGCGCGGGCGATCGCCGCGGCACTCGGTCCCCGATCCGCGACCGTCCAGGTCTCCGCGACCAAGGCCCTGACCGGGCACCCGCTTGGGGCAACCGGCGCGATCGAGGCGGCGATGGCCGCGCTCGCGGTGCACGACGGCTGGGTTCCCGGCACGGTGAATCTCGAGGCTCCCGAACCGGAGCTCGCCGCGCTCCTGCCATGCCTGCTGGCCGAAGGCCGGGAGGGCACCTACGCGCGCGTCCTCTCGACGTCGTTCGGGTTCGGCGGGCTCAACGCGGCGCTCGTGCTGGGCGCGCCCGGCACGTGACACGCGCGCGATAGGCGCGCGTATGGAGCGGCGCGTGCACCGTCGGATCGCCGACACGCGAGCGAAAAGCCTCCACGGGTACGCTGCCCCGATGGCAACCATCGATGACGCCGCCCGCGGCCCGATCTGGGAGCGCCGGTTCCGGGCCCCGATCCTGTCACTGCCGGCCTGGTCGGCTGACGACCCTGAGCGGATGGTCCTGGGCTCGACCGAGAGCGGCAGCTACCAGCTCTACGCGTGGGACCGCCGAACGCGCGTCCGGCGCCAGCTGACGTTCGATCCGGTCGGCGTGCTCGACGGCCGACCGACGCACGACGGCACGGGCGGCATCTGGTTCCACGACCCCACGGGGGCCGAGACGGGGTCGTGGGTGGTCGCCCCGTTTGATGAGGCGGTGGCACCGGAGCCGCTCCTCGACGGCGTGCCCGAGGGCTGGCCCGAAGGGCTCGCGATCGGTCGGCGGCGCACGGCGGCCGGGATCAGCGGACCGGACGGGTTCTCGATCTGGATCGCGGACGACGGCCGTCCCGCCCGCAAGGTCCACGAGCACTCGCAGCCGGTCCGCCTCGCGGGCCCGTCGCTCGCGGCCGTCGGCGAGACCGGCGCCCTGTCCGCGGACGAGGCGATCGTCGCGCTCGCGGTCGCGGAGGACGGCGACGTGATGCATCCCTGGCTCCGGGCGATCGACGCGTCGACGGGCGCGGTGATCGGGGAGCTGCGCGACGAGGGGCGGCAGCTCGACGCGTGCGGCTTCTCCCCGGTCCCCGGCGACGCCCGGCTCGCGATCA
>DATFQL010000027.1:0-6417 GCA_035264305.1 Candidatus Limnocylindrales bacterium
CGGCCCCGGGCGCGCACCCGCCGAAAGGGATACTCCGTTGGCTCTCCTCACCCACGAGCTGAGGGCGTCGTACGCCTTCATCGAGCGCAACTTCTTCCTCACCCGCCGCTACTGGGGGTGGGAGCTGGCGTTCCTCGTCTACTCGGTCGCCGGTGCGCTCTCGATCTCGCTGATCGGCGCCGCGGCGCAGGACGACCGCCTGCTCCTCACGCTGATGATCGGCGCGATCTTCTGGAACTACCTGTCAGTCGTGTTCGGATGGATCGCCGAGACGATCCAGGTCGAGCGATGGGAGGGCACCCTCGAGTACACGTTCATGGCGCCGATCCGGCGCTACACGCAGCTGCTGGGCTCGTGCGTGTACGCGATGGGGTACGGGCTCGTCCACACCCTCGTGATCCTCGTGGTGATGCTCGTCTTCTTCCGCCAGCTCGACCTCCAGGTCCAGGACGTCCCGACCGCGCTCGTGTTCGTCATCCTCGGATCGTTCAGCTTCGTGGGGATCGGCATGATGGCCGCCATCCTTCCGCTGCTGTACGTCGAGCGCGGCGCGCAGATGACGTTCGTGCTCCAGTCGTGCCTGCTCCTCGTGTCGGGCGTGTACTACCCGATCGCGGTCCTGCCCGAGTGGATGCAGGTGCTGTCGCGGCTGTCGCCCGCCACGTACGTCCTCGACGGCGTGCGAGCCGGGCTGCTCGACGGCGTCCCCATCACGGCGCTGATGCACGACGTCGTGCCGCTCGTCGTCATGGGCATCGTCCTCATCCCGGCCGGCGTCTGGGCCTTCAGCCGCGCGGAGCGCTATGCCAAGCGCACCGGCAAGCTGAAGCGGGTCGGCTGATGACGAGCGAGGCATTTCAGGCGGCTCCGGCCGACCTCACCGAGCTCGGGTGGGACCCGGGCTGGGCCACGGCATTCCTGCCGCACGACGCGGCCGGGCTCCGTCCGGCTCGGGTCGTCGCGGCACATCGTGACGCGTGGATCGTCGCGCAGGCCGGACAGCCGCACGACCGCGAGGCCATCGTCTCGGGCCGGTTCCGGCACGAAGCGCTGGGACCGGGCGACTGGCCCGCCGTCGGCGACTGGGTCGCCGCGACGCCGGCCGACGGCGCCGGCTCGCCGGTCCTGATCCAGGCCGTGCTCCCCCGCCGCACCTGGTTCACTCGCTCGGCTGGCGAGGAACGGCTCGCCGGGAAGCTCGTCGCCGAGCAGGTGCTCGCGGCGAACGTCGACGTGTCGTTCGTCGTCGCCGGCATGGACGGCGATTTCAACCTCCGCCGGCTCGAGCGCTACCTGGCGGTGGCGTGGAGCGGCGGGGCGGTCCCGGTCATCGTGCTGAACAAGGCCGACGTCGCGGGCGACGTCGACGGGCTCCGGGTGGCGGCCGAGGCCGTCGCGCCGGGCGTTGCCGTCCACGCGGTGTCGGCGCTGCAGGGCGATGGCATCGACGGCCTCCGCGACGCGCACCTCGGCGCCGGCCGCACCGCCGTCGTCCTCGGCTCATCGGGCGTCGGGAAGTCGACGCTCGTTAACGCGCTGCTCGGCGAGGAGCGGCAGCGGACGGCGGATGTCCGGGAGGACGACTCACGGGGCCGCCACACGACGACCCATCGCGAGCTCGTCCGGGTGCCCGGCGGCGCGCTGCTCATCGACACGCCCGGGATCCGCTCGCTCGGGATCGCAGGCGCGACCGACGGGCTCGACCCCGCGTTCGCGGACATCACCGACCTCGCGCTCCAGTGCCGGTTCTCCGACTGCCGGCACGAGAGGGAACCGGGCTGCGCCATCCACGCGGCGCTCGCCGACGGCAGCCTCAGCGAGGACCGCCTCGCGAGCCATCGCAAGCTCGAGCGGGAAGCCGCCCACGTCGCTCGCACGACCGATCCCCTCCTCCGCGCGGAGGACCGTCGCAAATGGCGGGCGATCAACGTGGCGGTCAACCAGCACATGAAGCACAAGTACGGGAGCGACTGATGACCGCGACGACGACCCTGGGTCCACCGCAGGCGCCGGCAGGTGGCGGGATCGAATACCGCCGGTACAGGGGACCTGAGGACCTCCCCGGCATGGCGGCCGCGAACCAGCGCCTGCGCGCGCACTGCGGCCAGCTCGAGCCGACTGACCTCGAGGCCATGGAGCACCGCTACCGGCACCTCGTGAACTCGGATCCGCTCGTCGACTGCATCGTCGTCGAGCGCAACGCCACGATCATCGGCTACTGCCGGACCGAGTGGCACGACCTGACGGACGGGGACCGGAGGTACGACCTCACGATCCTCGTCCAGCCCGACGCCTGGGGAACGGGCATCGCCCCGTCGCTCGTGGCGTGGGGCGAGGCGCGCAGCCGGGAGGTCGCGGCAGGCGTTCCGACGGATCGTCGGGGGTGGTTCACCAGCTACGCCTTCGATGGCGACATCGAGCTCGAGGCCGCGCTGCAGGCCGGCGGCTACGAGGCGATCCGGTGGGACGCCGAGATGCTCCGGCCGACCATGGACGCGCTGCCGGAGGTTCCTGCGCTGCCCGACGGCTACGCCTTCCGGCCGGTTCGCGCCGAGGACATGCCCGCCGTGGTCGCGATGACGATCGAGGCGTTCAAGGAGCACTGGGGCGAGACCGAGGAGACCGACGACGAGCTCGCGGACTGGACCGAGAACCCGCGCTTCGACATCGACCTCCTCAGCGTCGTGTGGCACGGCGATCAGCCCGCGGCCGTCGTCTCGGTCGAGGTGCAGGACTATCACGACGGTGGCGTGATCGCGTGCGTCGACGGGGTCGCAACGCACCCTGACCACCGACGTCGCGGCCTCGCCCGGGCGGCGCTCGCCGACGCGCTCTCGAGGATCGCCGCGCGCGGCCTGCCGCGCGCGTATCTCGGCGTCGACACCGACAATCACAACCGGGCGTTCGCGCTGTACGAGGATGCCGGCTTCCGCAAGGTCTCGGGCACCACCGCCTGGCGCAAGCCCTTCATCCAGGAGGAGGCAGCATCATGAACGCCGTGGAGTCGTCGGCGGCGATCGAGATCCAGGACCTGCCCGCCGTCGACGGCCTTGTCATGCGCCATGCCGACGAGGCCGACTGGGCGGCGATGGCTGATGTCCAGAACGAGGCACGACGCGGCGATGGGGTTGACGAGGTGCGCAGCGCGGACAGCCTCCGGGCCGAGTACGCTCACCTCGAGGAGTTCCGTCTCGACCGCGACGTCGTGGTCGCCCTCGTCGACGGACGGATGGTCGGCTTCGCCTTCGGGATCCTCGTCGAGCGCGAGGAGCGGCTCATCGGCGAGACGTGGGGCGCCGTCGTCCCGGACGCCCGTCACCGGGGTATCGGCTCGGCGATGTGGCGCTGGAATCGCGACCGGCTGGAGGCACAGGCCGCGGCCGATCTGCGACCGGGGCCCCGCGAGCTTCGCGCATATGCGCTCGACATCGAGCATGCCGACCTCGCGCTCATCGCGGACCAGGGTTACGTCCCGATCCGGTTCGGGTTCGAGATGCGTCGGTTCCTCACCGGGTCGCTGCCCGTCCGTGCCCTCCCGGAAGGGCTCGAGCTGCGTCCGGTGACGCCGGACCAGCACCGGACCATCTGGCAGGGCGATGCCGAGGCGTTCCGCGACCACTGGGGCCATCGCGAACAGACCGAGGGTGACTTCATCGCCCGGTTCGCCGCGCCTGAGACGAATACCGGGCTGTGGTCCGTCGCATGGGACGGCGACCAGGTGGCGGGCTCGGTCATGACGGCGATCTACGCCGAGGAGAACGAGGCACTCGGGGTGCGGCGCGGCTGGCTCGAGCACGTCTCGGTTCGCCGGCCGTGGCGCGGCCGGGGTCTGGCCAAGGCCCTGTGCGCCGACGCGATGCGGGTCCTGCGCGAGCAGGGCATGGACGAGGCGTGGCTGGGCGTCGACGGGACGAACCCGACCGGCGCGCTCCAACTGTACGAGGGCCTGGGCTTCACCGAGGTGCGGCGCTGGCGGGCCTTCGCACGTCCGATCGATCGTCCGGCTCCCGGCGGCTGGACCTCGCGTGCCGACGGATCGGCCTGAGGCTCGCCTCAGAGCGGCAGCCGGCCCTCGCGGCGCACCAGCTCCAGCCACGGGCGCTCCCGGGCGATCGTCGTCGCAGCACCGTGGCCGGGCAGCACCCGCAGGTGGTCCTCCAGCTCGGCCAGCCGGCCGAGGGACTCCGCCATCTGGCCGGGTGACCCGCCGGGAAGGTCGACTCGACCCCAGCCGCCGGCGAACAGCGTGTCGCCACTGAACAGGAGGCCGTCGTCCGGGGACACGAGGCACACCGAGCCCTCGGTGTGCCCGGGGGTGTGCAGGACGCGCAGGCGGATCTCGCCGAACCGGATCTCGCCGCCCTCGGCGAGCTCGACGGCCGGCACGGACGGCGGGATCTCGAACGGTGCCCACAGGGGCTGGGGATCGGTGAGCCGGTGGGCGTCGAGCGGATGCACGGCGATCGGCGCGCCCGTGTGCGCTGCGACCGCCGCGTTGGCTCCGACGTGATCCCAGTGGCCGTGCGTGCTGACGATCAGCTTCAAGGTCCAGCCTCGCTCGTCGAGCGCACCCGCGACCCACTCGAGGCACGGGATCGCCGTGTCGATCGCGATGGCCTCGCGGCTGCGCTCGTCGCCGAGGACATGGACGTTGGTCTGGAGCGGCCCGACGACCGCCTTCAGGGGCTCGATCACGCGCCGGGCCCGGTGCCGGTGCGTGGACGCTCGCGGGTCACGCGCGCTCGAGCCTGGCGCGGATGCAGTCGAAGGTCTGCCCGATCATCCTGTTCGCCGTCCCCTCGATGAACCGTGCCCCGACCGACGCGATCCTCCCCGCGATCGTGACGTCGGCCGACCAGTCCATCGTCGTGGGTCCCTCGCTCGGGCCGGCGAGCCGCATCGTGGCGGTCGCATCCACGACGGACCCCGGTGCCTGGCCGTGCGCCTTGAGCACCGCGCGCTCCGGCTCGTGCCGCTCCGCGACCGTCATGTCGATCGCGAACCGCGCCGAGATGAACCCGAGGCCGACCTTCGCCTTCGCCCTGAAGTGGTCCCGGTCGATGACGTCGATCGACTCCACGCCCGGCCCGCAGGCGCCGACCCGCTTCGGATCCATGAGGAACGCCCATACGCGCTCGCGGGGCGCGGCGATCAGGACGGTGCCCGAGAACTGCATCGAGGCCTCCGGTGCGTGACGCGTCGCGCGCCCGCGCGGGTGATCAGGTCGATGGACGTCAGCTTCGCATCCGCCAGGTGACGATGCCGAGTGATCCCTGCGGCGGGTTCGCGAGCGTCCATGCGCCTCCGCGGCGGGCGATGTGGTCGGGCAGGATCGCGCGGAAGTGGACGTCCTTCTCGGCGCCCTCGGTGATGAACAGCTGGCGGCGGAGGAACGCCGTCAGCGCGCCGACCGACTCGAACGACCGCGGTGAGCGCTCGACGACCGTCACGACCGGATCGCGGCCGCGGGCGAGCAGCAGCTCGAGCAGATCCGGCAACGCCGGCAGGGGGACTCGATCCTCTCCGTGGACGAGCGGCCAGAACGGGTCCGCGACCGAGGCCGGGCTGCGGTCGGTCAGCACCGCCACGCATCGGTCGCGCGTCGCGCGCTCCATCGCGTCGAGGAACGGGCCGATCGCCTCGATGTCGTAGCCGACGTGCGCGATGAGCGCGACGTCGGCCGCAGGCAGCTCGCCGAGATCGGAGGCGGCATCCGGCCAGGCGCCGGGCACGATCCGGACGTTGCCGATGCCGTGCTCGTCCATGCCGGTGCGCAGCGCCCGGCGCATCCCCGCCGAGGGTTCGACCGCGATCACGTCGCGGACCCGGAGCGCGAGCGGCAGGGCGTACCGGCCCGCCCCTGCCCCGATGTCGAGCCACGTCTCGTTCGACCCGGCCTGCTCGGCGAGGACGTCCAGCGCCGGTTCTCCGGTGCGTCGGGGGTCGGCGACGAACAGCGACGACACGGGCGCGTAGAAGTCGCCGCCCTGCGTCTCGCGCAACCGCTCGGCCTGGTCGCGGTTCGCCCGAACGCGCTCGGCCCAGGCGGCCTCCAGCGTCGCCGGGTCCTTCGCGGGCCGCTCGGCCGCGGCCGGCTCGCTCGATCCCCCGTCATCCGTGCCACCGGGTCCCGTGTCCTTGCCCGCCGGCCGCTCCGCCTGCGTCATCGGGGGCGGCCCGTCGCGGGCGCGCCATCGATCCCGGCAAGCGCGACGAGATCCGCGGGCGTATCGACGTCCGGGATGGCGCCCGCGACGGCCACCTCGTGGACGAGCTCGGGCCGGTCGCCGATCAGGGAGCCCAGTCCCCGATCGCCCTCGAGCCCGGCCGCGAACGCCCACGCCGCACGCCGCACGAGGACCGGGTTGGGGGCGCCATCCCGCTCGTAGCGTGGCCGGACGATCGCGCGGGTCGTGG
>DATFQL010000028.1:0-8057 GCA_035264305.1 Candidatus Limnocylindrales bacterium
CGGCCGTCGCGGATACACTCGCGAGCGTGCCCGCGCAGCAGATCGCTTCGACCCTTCCCCTCATCAACTGGACGGTCCTGGCGGCGCTTGCGATCGGGTCGTTCGCGGTGGTCGTGGCGGCACGACTCCTGACCCCTGCGACGAAGGGGTTCCTCTCGTTCACTGCGGCGTGCGCGGCCGGCTTCGGTCTCCTGGCGTACCTGTCCGATACCGGCCTTCCCGTGCTCCCGGTCGATGCCACAGTGACCGCCGACCCGACCTACGACGTGCCCCGTCGCGCGGCGCTCGTCGCGTTCGTCGGGATCGCGGCGATCACCACGGTCGCAATCAGGCGCGGCGGCCGTGCGCGTGTGCCGCTGATCGCGGGACTCGCCGCCGGGATCGCGACGCTCGTGTTCGGCGCGCTCACGTGGGGCGTGACGCCATTGGGCGTGATCCCGCTCGCCGTCCAGCTGCTCGTCCTCGCCGCGGCGACGGGCGGCGTGTTCGCGGCGATGATCCTCGGCCACTGGTATCTCGTGACCCCCAAGCTCCCCGAGGCGCCGCTCGTCATGGTGTCGCGTCGCCTGCTGTGGGTCGTCGCGATCCAGGTCGCCTTGTTCGCGAGCTGGGTGGGGTTCGGGGTCGGGCCGGGAGCCTCCGGCGGTCCATTCGGTGCGCTCGTCGGACCGTATGCGCTGTTCGTCTGGCTCCGCCTGATCGTCGGACTCGTGTTCCCGCTCGTCGTGTCGTGGGCGGCGCTCCAGACGGCGAAGACGCGGTCGCTGGAGAGCGCGACGGGCCTCCTGTACATCAACGTGGGAACGATCGCGTCGGGGACGATCCTGGCGGCCGGGCTCTATTTCGGCGCAGGATTGCTGGTATGACCGCACCGATCGCACCGCTCCGTATCCGCGTCCGCTTGTTTGCGATGCAGCGAGAGGCCGCGGGGATGCGAGAGCTTCGGCTCGAGGTGCCGCTCGGGTCGACCGTCGACGATGCCTGGAACGCCGTTGTCGCGACCGTTCCGTCGCTTGCGCCCGGGCGGTCATCGCTCCGGTTCGCGGTGAACGGCGAGTACGCCGACGAGGACCGGCCGCTCGCCGATGGCGACGAGGTCGCGTGCATCCCGCCGGTGAGCGGCGGCTCCGGCGCTCCCCATGCCGAAGGCGACACGGGCCGGCGCCGCATCTTCCGCATCGACGCGGAACCGCTCCCGCGCGATCTCGCCGCCCGGCTCACCGACGAGCTCGCCACGGACGAGGACGGCGGTGTGGTCGCGTTCGTGGGGCGGACACGGGTGACGCCAGGCACGCCCGCACCGGGACAGGAGGCAGAGGCGGCGCGTCACGCCGCTCGAGTCGTCGAGGAGCTCGATTACGAGGCGTTCGAGCCGATGGCGCTCCGCGTGCTCGAGCAGATCGCCGACGAGATCGAGGCATGGTTCGGCGTTCGGCGCATCGGGATCGTCCACCGCACGGGCGTCGTCCCGCTCGGCGAGGCGTCGATCGTGGTCGTCGCCGTGGCACCGCACCGCGACGCGGCCTTCTCGGCCGCCCGGTACGCGATCGACGAGACCAAGGCGCGTGCGCCGATCTGGAAGGCCGAGCGGTTCGAGGACGGCGTCGTGTGGATCGGCGAGGCCGCACGGACATCCGCCGACGGCGACGCCTCGAGCTGAGCCCGCGGGTCGGCGTGCTGCCGCTGCCCCGTCGCCGCCCTCCCCGGCGCCCGACCGCCCGCCATACTGCGCGCATGCAGCCGATCGGGGACCCTGAGGAGCTCGAGGCGCTCCAGGCGCGAGCGACGACGCTGGCCGGGGCATGGGGCGCGGCGGCCGCCGCGGCGACGTCGGCCGGCCAGGAGCGGGCCGTCCTCCGGCTGTTCGGCGTCGCAGGCGTGGACCGGGCGGGTCGGCCGCTCGCGGCGGAGGTCGTCGACCGCTGGCTCACGCCGGACCCACGTCGCCTCGGCGGGGGAATCTCGCTCCCGTTTGCGATCGCGATGGCCGAGTACGACCTGCGCCCGCACGAGCTCGCACTCGAGCTCGCTGCGGGCAACGTCGACCTCGGGCTCGAGGCGGAGCTCCTCCGCGAGTCCGACCGACGGGCAGTCGCGGTCTCCAATGCCGCCGCGCTTGCACGCGCCGCGCTCGAGCGGGTCGATGCGAACCGGATCGCGCGCCGGGAGCTGCTCGGGCTCCTCGGTGACCCGCCGCGGCCGTGGCTGGGCACGACGCTCCGCGCGCCGGCAATCGTCGACGCGCTGGACGAGGCGCGCGCGGCGATCGATGCGGGCGTGGAGCTCGTCCGCGTCGATGTCCCACCCACCCGGGAGTTTGCCGAACGGATGGCACGCCTCGGGGCGCCCGTCGAGTCGTGGCGAGCGTCGGAGTCGTCGCGAGGGGGCCTCGACACGTTCGATCCGGCGGGCCCGCCGATCCCGACCGGATCCCACCGCGCGCTCTCCGTCCTGCGCCGGTTCGTCGACGAGGCGGGCGCGCGGCGCCGCGGGTATGTCCGCCTCGCGACGGACGCCCCGGCGCTCGCCGCGCCGGACCAGGCGGTGGTTGCCGCCTTCGAGCGCATCGACCTCGTCGTCGCGGACCCGATGCGCGAGATCGTCGCCGGACGCGTCGACCCCGACCGTGCCCTGGCGGACCACGTGTTCGCCCACCGGCTGCTGTCACGCGCCGGGACCCGCGTGCTGGTTCCTGCCGGGCCGCTGCTCGTGGCGCCCGACCTCGCGACAGGCGTGCCGTCGGGCGCGGCGACGCGATCGGGCCGCGCGCTCGCCCTCCAGCTCCTGGCAGTCGCACTCGCTCGACGGGATGGCCTCGCCCCGGAGGACGTTGTCATCGGCGCCCTGCCCGACTGGCTTGCTGACGAGCCCGACTTCGCGGCACGCGCGGCCGCAGAGATCGCGCTCCGGCGCGCGTTGCTCCCAAGTCACGCACTCGCGTTCCTGGAGCCCGCCATGAACGATGAGCTCGGCGCGCGCTGGCAGGCCGTGGTGAGCGCGCTGTTGCCCGACGCCGGCGACGTCGTGACGATCCTCCGCCGCTCGCATGCGACCGCGCTCGCGACCCGCGGGATGGCGCAGGCCGCTGCGAGCCTCCGCGCATCCCGCACGCCACCCGAGCTCACCGGGGTCGCGGCCGCGCACGCGAACGAGGCCGTGATCGCGGCGGCCCAGACGCTCGAGGCGCTGGCGGAGCGGGGCTGGCAGGCACTCGTGGACCACCCCCTCGGGATCCGGACGGCCGGGACGGCAGACGCCGTCGCCGAGCGGGCGGACGCGTTCGACCCGCTCGCGGTCCAGGCGGTCTCACGGGTCCAGGGGTACGCCGCGAGAGCGTGAGCGGCGCGACCAGCCGGTGGCTGGCGTTCAGAGCCTGGTCAGCTCGCCCGCGTCGGCGTCATCGACCGTTCTGCCGCAGGTCGGGCAGTGCCAGCGCGCCTCGAGCGGAGTGCCGCATACGTCGTGGCGCAGCGGCTCGCCCTCGCCACCGCGCCGCGAGCCCCAGTCCGCAAGCAGCCGCAGGGCACCGGCAAGCTCACGCCCGTCGCCGGTGAGCCCGTACTCCATCCGGACCGGCCGGCGCGAGTAGGGGGTGGCCACGACGATCCCGGCCCGTTCGAGCCGCCGCAGGCGCTCTGACAGGATGTTCGGCGCGATACCGGGCACGGCCGCGGACAGCTCGTTGAAGCGCCGCGATTCGGCGAGCAGCGCCTCCACCACGAGCAGGCTCCAGCGATCGCCGACCCGGTCGAGGGCGGTCGCGAGCGCGGTCGGGAGGGCGCCTGCCGCATCGGTCATGCGGCGAATGGTAGGCGAGGAGTTGCAATCGGACGCGGCACAGTAGTAGATTGCAAATCACAAGTTACTGCGACGCCGACTGGCGGCGTCCGACCCAGCGAGGAACGGCATCTCATGTCCGTGATCACAGAGCTCCAGGAAGCCGTCGCCGCCGTTGCCGCGGCCGCAGCCCCATCCGTCGTCGGCATCGGGGCGCGGAACCGCGGTTCCGGCGTCGTGATCGCCGACGGTTCCGTGCTGACCAACGCCCACAACCTGCGAGGTGCCGAGGTGACGGTGCGCTTCGCCGACGGTCGCACCACACGCGGCAGCGTCGGCGGGGTCGACTGGGACGGCGACCTCGCGGTGGTGTCCGTGGACACGGCCGGCGCGACGCCGATCTCGTGGTCGGCGGGCGGGGCGACGATCGGATCTGCCGTGTTCGCGGCCGCGGCGACGCCGTCCGGCGCGGCACGCGTGTCGGTGGGATTTGTCTCGTCGGTCGAGCGGGCGTTCCGCGGCCCGGGGGGCCGTCGCATCTCGGGCTCGGTGGAGCACACTGCGCCGCTTGCGCCCGGCTCGTCCGGATCGGCGCTCCTCGATGCGGAAGGCGCGCTGGTGGGTCTCAACACGAACCGCGTCGGCGAGGGGTTCTACCTCGCCCTCCCCACGGATGGCTCGCTCAAGGCGCGGGTCGACGCCCTCGCGCGCGGCGAGTCGGCGGAGCGTCCGAGGCTTGGGATCGCGGTCGCGCCCGCGCACGTTGCGCGGCGACTCCGCCGGTCGGTCGGCCTGCCGGAGCGTGACGGCGTCCTCGTCCGCAGCGTCGAGGATGGCTCGCCCGCTGCGGCAGCCGGGATCGCCGAGGGTGACCTGCTCGTTGCGGCGGCGGGTACGCCGGTCGACGACGTGGACGCGCTCCACGAGCTGCTGCGCGACGCCGGGTTCCCGCTCGAGATCACGCTCGTGCGCGGCACCGAGGAGCGCACGGTGACGGTCGAGGCCGGCGGCGGCGCTTCGGCCGAGGAGGCCGCCTCGCCGGAGGAGCCGATCCACTAGCCCTCGAGGGGGCGAGCCGCGTCAGCCGGCCGGCTCGCCCTCGATCTCCATCGTGACCGTCATGTTCCAGCGCAGGCCGTCGGGGACGTCCCCCGTCGGGACCGCGACGACACGGAACGTGATGTCGCCCTGGACCGCGGCGCCGTAGTCGCCCACCGACTCGACGGCGCCCGCGATCTCGTCGCCCGGGAGCCCGTCCACCGTCACCGTCACCGGCGCGCCGACGCGCACGCGCGCGATCGACGTCTCCGACAGGTCGCTCGTCTCGAACCGCCAACCAGAGAGGTCGGCGAGCCGGACGAGCGGCACACCCGGCTGTACCTGGTCGCCCACCACGGCGTCAACTGACACCACGGTCCCCGCGAACGGCGCGGTGATCGCCTGGTCGGCGAGTGCCGCGTTCGCGGCGTCGAGCGCACCCGACGCGCGGGCGACATCGGCCTGTGCCGCGGCGAGGGCCGCCTCAGCCCCCGTGACCGCGGCACGGGCCTGCGTCCGTGACGCACGCGCACGCCGCAGCGCGGCCCGGGCCTGGTCGACCTGGGCGTCGGCCTGCCGCTCCTGGTCGTCCGAGGCGGCGCCCGGCAACGCATCCCGGGCCGCGTCGGCGGCAGTGAGGCCGGCCGACGCCTCCTCCGCAGCCGCCTGCGCGACATTCGCACCGGCGCGGGCCTGGGCGAGTGCCGCGTCGGCCTGCTCAACCGCGGCCGTCGCGGCATCGACACCCGCCTGTGCCTGCGCCACCTGGGCGCGGGCGGCCGCGTCGTCGAGCTGCAGCAGTGTCGACCCCGCGGAGACGCTCGCACCGGGCTCGACCGGCAGGCCCGTGACCGTGCCGGGCACGGTGGCCTGGAGCTCGACGGCTCGGGCGGGAACGGCGCGTCCCTCGGCGACGACGCCCTGGTCGGCCGGGACGACGCCGGGCACGGACGCCGACGGCGAGGCCCCTGCTCCAGGCCCGCCCGCGAACATGCCGTTCGCGACGCCGACGGCGACGAGGATCCCGATGACGAGCACGACGATCACGGCGAACGGCATCCGGCGCGAGCGGCGCCCGGGCTCGGGCGGGGGCGAGGGAGTCATGCGTGCCTCGTGGCGGTGGGGTCGATGATGCCGGAGCCCGGGCTCACTCGTACGCGAGCACCTCGCGCACGGCGAGGCGGGTCGCCCGGAAGGCGGGCAGGAAGCTCGCGATGAGCGCGAGGATGGCGACCGCGAGCAGCCAGTAGCCGATGCCGTCGATCGCCGGCGTGTACGCGAGCGGCCGCTGGACGAACGACTCGCCGAGCGCATCGGACAGCAGCTTGGAGATCGGCAGCGAGATGACGACGCCGATGAGCCACGCGAGGAACCCGATCAGCAGACCCTCTGTCATGAACACGAGCAGCACGGCGCGGTCCCGCGCCCCGATCGCGCGCATCACGCCGATCTCACGCGACCGCTCGACGACGTTCATCGTCATCGTCCCGGCCAGCCCGAGCGCGCCGACGACGCCGAGCAGCAGCGCCATCACCGACACGAACAGCAGCATCGCGCTGAACAGGTTGTCGATGGTCGCCTTGATCTCCGACCGGGTCTGGGTCGCGGACACATCGAACCCGCCCCGCTCGAGCGTGTCGCGCAGCGCGGTCGCGGTGTCGCGCTCGAACGCCGCGTCGGTCGACTCGGTGATCACCATGAGGATTCCGGCCTTCCCGGCGTCGCGGGTCAGGGTGTCGATCGCACTGGACGGGGCGTACAGGAACGGCCGTTGGGTGGGGGACTGGACGATGCCCACGAGCGTGAACGTCGCGTCGCGACCGTCCGTGCGCAGCGTGACCGCGTCCCCGATCCGCACGTCGGGCTCGTCGTCGAGGAAGTTGCGCGTCACGACGAGGGCGTTGCCATCGCCAGGGAGGAGGAACCGGCCCTCCTCGACCTTCGGGCGGACCGTCCTGGCGCCGTCGGGGAGACCGAACACGATGAGGCTCCCTCCGGTCGACTCGTCCGCGCGCACCCGCTGCGCGTTCGCGAACGTCCAGGGCTCCGCGGCGACCACCCCGGGCACGCGCTCCGCCGTACGGACGAGGATCGCCGTCCTGGCCGGCGTCACGAGGCCGACCTGGACGTCGTAGTGGAAATAGTCGAGCGTCTCGTTGATCGTCCCCACGAGGCTCGCCCGCAGCGTGAACACGCTCATGAACACGGCTCCGCCGAGCGTGAGCGCGGCGAGCGTGAGGATCAGCCGCGACTTGCGCCGGAACGTGTTGCGGATCGACAGCAGCGTCGGCCGGGACAGGCCGCGCAGCGACTGGAGCGCCCGGTCGAACCGGCTGCGCCCGAAGCCGTCGTTGATGCCGGCGTTCGCGACGGCCTCGCGGACCGTGACGCGGACGCCGCGCCAGACCGGCCACGCCGCCGCGGCGAGCGGCACGACGAGCCCGATCGCCATCTCGAGCGCGAGCACCTGCGCCGGGATGAAGAACTCGGTCGCCTCGAAGTTGACGAGCCCCGCCGTGAACTGCGTGAGCGCCCACGCGCCGAGCGCCCCGAGCGGGATCGCGACGGCGAGCGCCAGCAGCGCGTAGCCGATGACGATCCCGAGGTAGATCCCCGCGACCTGGCGGTCGCGGGCCCCGACCGCCTTCATCATCCCGATCTGCCGCGTCTGCTGGGCGAGGATCGCGCTGATCGTGTTGATCACGAGGAAGCCGGACACGACGAGGCTGAGCCCGCCGATCGCGCCCAGGATGAGGAACAGCGCATTGAGCACGTCCTGGGCCGGGTGCTCGCCCGGCGTCGGCACCTGCACGAACGCGACGGGCGAGCCCGCCTTCTCGATCCGGTCCTTGACCTCGTTCGCGATCGCCCGGTTGTCGGCCCGGGTGGGGCTCGCGAGGTCGGTCCGGATCCGGAGCTGGTCCATCGTGTCGTCGAAACCGAGGTCGGAGAGGGTGTCGAAGGTCGCATAGCCGATGAGCTGGCCGAAGAAGTACGCGGGCGCCGCGCCGGGCTCGTGGGCGACGCCGCCGATGACGAGCGACTTCGTCCTGTCCGGCCCGATCTGGATCTCGACAGGCCGGCCGACCTCGAGGTCCGCGAGGCCCAGGCTCGACCGCTCGAACCAGACCTCCCCGCGCTTCGGGGGCCAGGCGCCGTCCTCGGGCGAGACGAGGTCCATCCGCTGGTCCGCGAAGTCGGGCAGGGCGCTGACCTGGAGCTCGAGCGACTCCTCCGGCCCC
>DATFQL010000029.1:0-12067 GCA_035264305.1 Candidatus Limnocylindrales bacterium
ATGCCGACCGCCACGCGCCTCGAGGACCTTCCACCGATCCGGATGACGGAGCTCACCGAGTGCGGTGGCTGTGCGGCCAAGCTCGGCGCGGACCTCCTCGCCGACGCGCTCTCAGGGCTCGGGGCGAGCACAGACGATGCGCTGCTCGCCGGCCTCGAGCCACCCGACGACGCCGCGGCGTATCGCGTGTCCGACGACCTCGCAATCCTCGGCACGCTCGACTTCTTCCCGCCGCTCGTCGACGACCCGGTCGCGTACGGCGAGATCGCCGCCGCGAACGCCTTGTCGGACGTGTTCGCGATGGGCGGGCGCGTGCTGTTCGCGCTGTCGATCGCGGCATTCCCCGAGGACTTTCCGAAGGCCGCGCTCGCGGCGGTGTTCGAGGCCGCGTCGGCGAAGGTTCGCGACGCGGGCGGGATCCTCGCGGGGGGTCACACGATCCGTGACGCGGAGCCGAAGTACGGGCTCGCGGTCATCGGCGCAGCCCACCCGGACCGTCTGTTGCGAAAGGGCGGCGCGCGACCGGGCGACGTGCTGCTGCTGACGAAGCGGCTCGGGACGGGTCTGCTCGTGAGCGGGCGCCGCCAGGGCCGAACGACTGACGCCGACCTGGACGCCGCGATCGTTCAGATGCGAACCCTCAACCGCGCGGCATCCGAGGTGCTCGTCCGCCACGGCGTCCGCAGCGCCACCGACGTGACGGGATTCGGGCTGCTGGGTCACGGCCTCGAGATGGCGCGGGCGTCAGGCGGCCGGCTCGCGTTCGATGCCCCGACGCTGCCCGCCCTCGATGGCGCGCTCGACCTGGCGAGGTCCGGCGTCGAGACGGGCGGGGCCGGCCACAACCGGCGCTTCACGAAGCCGTCGCTCGCCGTCGGCCCGGGCGTCGAACCGGAGCACGTCGCGCTCGCGCACGACCCGCAGACATCCGGCGGCCTCCTCGCCGCCGTCCCCGCCGGTTCCGTCGACGCCGTCGAAGCGGACCTGGCGGCCGACGGCGTCCGGAGCTGGCGCGTCGGCCGCGTGGAAGTCGGTCAGGGGGTGTCGCTGTCCTGAGGCTCATCGACGCCGGTGGGACGCCACAGCCACGACGCGGCAACAGTCGCCGCCAGGCAGCCGCCGAGGAGCGCGGGCACGAGGCCGAACTCGGTTCCCACCACGAGCGAACCTGTGACGAGCAGGGCGACGACCGTGAGCTGCGCCGACGAGGCTGCCCTGACGACGTGACGCCGGCCGCTCGTCGGCTGATCGCGAGGTCAGTCCTCGCGCGACAGGACGACGACCGAGTACGGACCCACCGAGACGAGCCCGCTCTGTTCGCACCGGTCCATCGGCTCGCCGTCGGCGTCGAGATCGAACGCCTCGTGCGCCCCGAACTCCGGTGAGTACGCCTGGCTGTCGGAGTTGAGGCGCACCCGCCACCGGCCGGGCGCCGGGAGGCCGATCCGCAGGTCATCGATCGTCCGGTCCGCGAAGTTCGCGAGCACCACCGTGTCGTCGTGGGGTCCGCCCTCGTTCCAGCGGTGGTAAGCGAGGATCTTGCGCTCGTTGTCGGCTCGCAGGATGTGCAGGTTCGTGCCCCGCAGCCCGCGGGTGGCGCCATCCGGATCGGCGGCGCGGCGGAGCGCGATGACGTCGTGATGGAGCCGCAGGATCCCGTCGTTCGTGTGCGCCTTCTCCCAGTCCAGCGCGACGGTGTCGTCGAACCAGCGGTCCTCCAGCAGCTCCTGGCCCTGGAACAGCATCGGGATCCCGGGTGACGTCAGGACGAGCATCGAGCCCAGCGCCGCACGCTTCTTTGCCCACCACGAGTCGCCAGCGCCGGGCGTGATCGATTCGGGGACGCGGACCTCGCCGTTCGCGACGTCGTCGTGCGACTCGGTGTAGATCACGCGCGTCAAGGCTCCTCCCCGGCCCTCCCCGACGAGGGCGCGGGCAACCCCACTGATGTCGCGTGACGCGTCGTCGGACGCGACCAGCGCGGGACGGACGCCCTGGATGAACGCCTTGTCCCATTGCGCGCCGAATCCCGCGCCACCCTCGCTCGTCGCCGCAGTCAGCACGGGGTCGGACTGGAGGTCCTCGGCGATCGTCACCTTCCACGGCTGGCGGGCGCGGATCTCGTCGTTGACCCAGGCCATCAACGACCAGCCCTCGGGGATCTCGCGGCTCCCCGGGTGCCAGCTCACGCGACGGACGAACACGGTGCCATCGAACCGCAGCCCGTCGCACCGGAAGTTCTCGAGCATCGACAGCGCGCTGTCGCGCAGGAACGTGCGGACCTCGCCGCGGCCGTAGTCGGGACGCGTCCGTCCCCATGGGGTCACGGCGCGGTCGTCGTTGTAGACGTAGATCCCGCCGCCGTCGTTCTCGGACCACCCGTCGAACCGCCACAGGTCGAGGTCCGATGGGCCGAAGTGGTTGTAGACGACGTCGACGATGACGGCGATCTCGTTGGCATGCGCCTCACGGATGAACCGCTTCAGGGCGTCGGGCCCGCCGTACGAGCTCTCGATCGCGAACAGGTGAGCGGGGTTGTAGCCCCAGCTGATGTCGCCCGCGAACTCGAACGGCGGCATGAGCTCGACCCCCGAGATGCCGAGCTTGCGCAGGTACGGCAGCCGCTCGCGGGCGGCATCGAGCGTGCCCCGCTTGTCCGCGGTTCCCGCGAACGTCCCGACATGGAGCTCGTAGAGGACGAGGTCGTCCCACCCCGGCATCTGGAACGAGTCGCCGCCCCAGTCGAACGCGGCGTGGTCGTACACCACCGCGTTCCCCACCGAGTTGGTGACCTGGTATGCGTAGGGGTCGATCCGGGAGAGGTCTCCGTCGGGGGTCCGGATCGTGAACCGGTACTCGGCGCCGGCGCGAACGCCCTCCACGTCGGCGGACCAGGAGCCCGAGCTGCCGTCCCCGTCCCTGGCGAGCGGCGTCGCGTCCCTCGCCCACCGGTCGAACGTCCCGGTGACGAACACGGCCACGGCGTGCGGCGCCCAGACCCGGAACATCGTCCCCCCGTCGTAGGGAACCGCGCCCATGCCGGGTCGCGGGGAGGGGGCGGGAGCGCGCATCGAGCCGCAGCCTACGCGGTCAGCACGTCGCCCGTGTACCAGTTCCGCGTTCCGTGTCTGCCGGCATCGGGGCTGCGCGCGACGGCGAGGACACGCGGGCCTAGACTGTGCCTATCGGACATCGCACCCGAGGTATCGCTGTGCCGAAGGAGTACGTCCGCCTCACCTCGCCGCTCGTGCGCGACGGCGACCGCCACACCGGCACCCTCCGTCCCGCGACGTGGGACGAAGCGCTGGAGCGGGTGGTCGCGGGACTGCAGGCGGCGGGCGCGGCGCACGGCTCGCGGACCTACGGCTTCTTCTCGTGCAGCAAGTCGACCAACGAGGTCAACTACGCGGCGCAGAAGTTCGTCCGGACGGTTCTGGGCAGCAACAACATCGACAGCTGCAACCGCACCTGACACGCCCCCTCTGTCGCCGGTCTGGCGACCGTGTTCGGCGCTGGTGGCGGTACCAGCTCATATCGTGAAGCCGAAGAGACGGACCTGTTCCTCCTGTGGGGCTCGAACGCCCGGGAGACACACCCGATCTTCTTCCATCACCTCCTCAAGGGGGTGCGTCGTGGTGCCCGGCTGATCGCCGTCGATCCGCGACGGACGTCGTCGGCCGAGTGGGCGGACCTGTGGCTGGGCCTCGACGTCGGCTCCGACATCGCGCTCGCGAACGCGATGGGTCGCGAGATCATCCACGCCGGGCTCGCGAACGAGGAGTTCATCGGGCGCGCGACGTCGGGCTTCGAGGCGTACCGAGCGACCGTCGAGCCGTACACGCTCGAGTACGCGGAGCGGGAGACGGGCATTCCAGCCGCCGCGATCCGCGAGGCCGCGCATGCGTACGCCAAGGCCGACCGCGCGATGATCTGCTGGACGCTCGGCATCACCGAGCACCACAACGCGGTCGACAACGTGCTCGCGCTGATCTCCCTCGCGCTGCTCACCGGGCACGTCGGGCGGTGGGGGTCCGGGCTCAACCCGCTGCGTGGCCAGAACAACGTCCAGGGCGGCGGCGACATGGGGGCGCTCCCGGACCGACTGCCCGGGTTCCAGCACGTCGAGAACGATGCCCTGCGCGACAAGTGCGAGGTCATCTGGCAGCGGCGCGTCCCGTCGAAGCGCGGCTGGCACCTGTCGGGGATGTTCGAGGCAATGGACCGCGGGGAGCTGACGTCGCTCTACGTGCTCGGCGAGAACCCGCTCCAGTCCGAGGCTGACCGGCATCTCACCGAGCAGCGGCTGATGGGCCTCGATCTCCTCGTCGTCCAGGACATCTTCCTCACAGCCACCGCCGAGATCGCGGACGTCGTGCTGCCGGCCGCCGCGGCCTGGGCCGAGACCGAGGGCACGGTCACGAACTCCGAGCGACGCGTGCAGCGGGTGCGCAAGGCGCTCGAGCCGCCGGGCGAGGCGCGCGACGACCTGTGGATCCTGTTCGAGCTGGCGCGGCGCCTGGGCCACGAGTGGGGTGAGGCGTCGGCCGAGAACGTATGGGACGAGGTCCGGGCGATCTCGCCGGTCCATCGCGGCATGACCTATGCGCGGCTCGAGGCCGAGGGCGGGCTCCAGTGGCCGTGCTACGACGAGACGCACCCGGGCGAGCTGTTCCTCCACAGCCGGCTGTGGGAGGACCCGGTGCCCGGGACGTGCGCGCCGTTCGTCCCGGTGGAGCACGACCCGCCGGTTGACCGCCTGTCGGACGACTTCCCGATGCGGCTGACGACCGGCCGGCGGCTGGACTCGTACAACACGGGGGTCCAGTCCGGCGGCTACCGCTACCCGCGCCGCAAGGGCGAGACGCTCGACCTGTCGCCCGAGGACGTCGTGCGGCTGGGCCTCGTGGAGGGCGAGGTCGTGCGGGTCGTGTCGCGTCGGGGCGAGGTGGAGGCGCCAGTCCGCGCGGACGACGGCCTGCGGCCGGGGCTCGCGTTCATGACGATGCACTTCCAGGACGACGTCCAGGTGAACAACCTCACGATCGACGCCACGGACCCGAAATCCGGCACCGCCGAGTTCAAGGCAACCGCGATCCGCATCGAGAAGCTGGGGTCGCGCGAGCGGATCGCCTAGGAGTTCGGCCTGTTGCCGAGATCGGGCAACGGTCGCGCACCGGACGGCAGGTCCGGGATATCGAGCGGATGTGGAGGAACCGGGACCGCCAGTCCGGGTTCGTGCGGAGTCCTTGGCCAAACGTGTCACAACCGGCTGCGAACCGGACCACGGATCCCGATCTGCGCGGACGTGGACGAATTCCGTGACTCGTGGTCCGCGGCGTGCCGCGGGTCCGAGCGATCCCGCACGGTTACACTCGGCGCCCATGGATCTGCACGTCGTCGGACCCGCCGCGACCCCCGACGAGCGAGCGGCGATCGACGCCGTCCTCGACCCCGAGATCGGCCCCGCGCGGGGAGGCTGGGACGGCGGCGTCAGGGACGCGGCCCTCGACGGTCACGCCGCCCGGGGCGGGCACGCGGCGCGCGCCCGCCGGGACCTCCTGCTCCCGGCCCTCAACGCTGCGGCAGCACGCGTCGGTTGGGTCAGCCGCGGCGCGCTGAACCACATCTCGAAGCGCCTCTCGGTCCCGCCCGCCGACGCGTACGGCGTCGCGACCTTCTATGCACTGACGCCGACGACGCCACGTCCCCCGATCGTCGCCCACGTGTGCGACGACATCGCCTGCCGCCTCGCCGGCGCGGCGCGCATCACCGAGACGCTCGAGGAGACCGTCGTGCCGGCGGGCGCCGAGCTCGGCGAGAGCGGAACGACATGGTTGCGGAGCCCATGCCTCGGCCAGTGCGAGCGTGCGCCTGCTATCCTCGTGACCGTGGCCGGTCCGGAGCCGGGTGGGCTCGTGGTCGGGGAGCTCGAGGACGCGCTCGCGGTCGTGGACACGCTCGGGTGGGTCGCTGAGGTGGCGCTCGAGGGGCCGGCCCGCGTCCGGGCGGAGCTCGGCAACGTCCCCGCCGAGCCGCTCGAATGGGTGCGCAGCCTCGCCCCACAGGCGGGTGACGACACGCTCCTGCTCCTCGCTCGTGTCGGCCGCGTCGATCCCACGTCGCTCGAGGCGTACCGCAACGCCGGCGGCTACGAGGCGCTCGCGCGGGCGTTCGCCATGGGCGGCCCGGCCGTCATCGAGGAGGTCACGAACGCGAAGCTTGTCGGACGAGGCGGGGCCGCGTTCCCGACGGGCCGCAAGTGGGCGGCCGTCGCGGCGCAACCGGTCACGCCCCGCTACGTGGTGTGCAACGCCGACGAGTCGGAGCCCGGCACGTTCAAGGACCGGCTGATCCTCGAGGAGGACCCGTTCGCGCTGCTCGAGTCGATGACGATCGAAGGGTTTGCCGTCGGGGCGTCGCGCGGGTACCTCTACCTCCGGGGCGAGTACCCGCTCGCCCGCGAGCGCCTTGAGCACGCCATCGAGCAGACGCGCGCAGCGGGCCTGCTCGGCGACGACCTCCTCGGCAGCGGCTGGGCGTTCGACATCGAGCTGCGCATCGGGGCAGGGGCGTACATCGTGGGGGAGGAGACGGCCCTGTTCGAGTCGATCGAGGGCGGCCGCCCCGAGCCGCGCAACAAGCCGCCCTTCCCCGTCGAGCACGGGCTGTTCGGCCGGCCGACAGCGGTGAACAACGTCGAGACGCTGGTCAACGTCCCGCTCATCCTCCGCATGGGGGCCGCCGCGTACGCGCAGATCGGCACCGACGGCTCCTCCGGTCCGAAGCTGTTCTGCGTGTCAGGGCACGTGGCCCGCCCCGGCGTGTACGAGGTGGCGTTCGGGGAAACGCTCCGCGGCCTCCTGGAGCTCGCCGGCGGGGTTCCGGGCAACAGGGCGATCCAGGCCGTGCTCCTCGGCGGCGCGGCGGGAGCGTTCGTGGGACCCGACCGCCTCGACACGCCACTCACGTTCGAGGGCACGCGGGCGGCCGGCGCGACGCTCGGCTCGGGCGTCGTCATGGTGTTCGACGAGACGGCCGACCTGCCGGACGCCCTCCGCCGGATCGCCGCGTTCTTCCGCGACGAGTCGTGCGGCCAGTGCGTGCCGTGCCGGGTCGGGACCGTCCGCCAGGAGGAGCTGCTCGCGCGCCTGGACGCCGGTGCCCCGCTCGATTCGGTGGAGGGCGAGCTCGCGCGGTTCGCCGATCTCGCCCAGGCGATGCGCGACGCGTCGATCTGCGGGCTGGGGCAGACGGCCTCCTCCGCGATCGAAAGTGCCATCCGCCTCGGGCTCGTCCATCTCGGATCGCCGGTCAGCGCGGGCGTCGCCTGATGATCCCCGACCAGATCCCGTTCGAGCCGCCGGCTCGACCCACCCGGATCCCTGCGGCTCCTGCGCCGCCGGAGCGGCCGACGGTCCCGGTGACGATCGACGGCACGCCGGTCGACGTCCCCGCCGGGTCGACGATCCTCGAGGCCGCGCGTTCCCTCGGCATCGACACGCCGACCCTGTGCTATCTCGAGAATCTCACGCCCGTGAACGTGTGCCGCGTGTGCGTCGTCGAGGTCGCCGGGTCCCGCGTCCTCGCCCCCGCCTGCTCCCGCAAGGTCGAGGCCGGGATGGAGGTCCAGACCGACAGCGAGCGGGTCCGGCATTCGCGCCGGCTCGTGCTCGAGCTGCTGGGCTCGTCGGTGGACGTGTCGCTTGCCGGACCGGTCGCGCCGGACGGCGACCTCGCACGGTACGCGGAACGCTACGGGGCCGATGCGACGCGCTTCGGCCCGGCCGCGGCGCCCGCGGCGCCCGGTGAGCGCGACGCCCGCCAGCCGGGGCACCATCACGAGCCATCGGGCGAGCCGGTGGCCGAGACCGTCGAGCAGCCCGTCAAGGTCGACAACGACCTCTACGTCCGCGACTACTCCCGCTGCATCCTCTGCTACAAGTGCGTCGAGGCGTGCGGCGAGGACGCACAGAACACGTTCGCGATCGCCGTCGCCGGCCGCGGCTTCGACGCCCGGATCTCGACCGAGTTCGACGTCCCCCTGCCCGAGTCGGCATGCGTGTACTGCGGCAACTGCATCGGCGTCTGCCCGACCGGCGCCCTGATGTTCCGCTCCGAGCATGACCTGCGCACGGCGGACGAGTGGCGGCCTGAGGAGCAGACCCGGACCGACACGATCTGCCCCTACTGCGGCGTCGGCTGCACGCTGTCGCTCCACGTGCAGGACAACCGCATCGTCAAGGTGTCGTCGCCCGTGGAATCGTCGGTCACGAGCGGGCACCTGTGCGTGAAGGGCCGGTTCGGGTTCGAGTTCGTGCAGGTGCTGCCCAAGGGTTCGCCCCGCGAGTGACGCTGCTCCTCGCAGGCATTGCGGTCCTCGCGCTGGTCGAGGTGGCGGTCAACGTCGTGCTGCGGCCGCAGTCCGGACCGCCCGCGCTCCTCGCGGTGTTCGAGCCGCACCTGCTCGTGATCGGGGCGGTGTGCGGGGCGCTCGCAATCCTCCTCACCCTCGGCGACCGCGACTCGCGGGCATCGCGGATCCGCGTGCTGGGGATCGTCGTCATCGTGGTCGCGCTGGTGCGCGTCGGTGGCGAGTGGTGGTCGCCCGGCGACAACCGCGCGCGCGGCGAGCCGTCGCCGGTCGAGACCCGGATCACGGTCCTGACCTGGAACCTCGAGTCGGGGTCGAAGGCGCCCCAGGATGTCGTCGACGGAATCCTCGACGTCCGTCAGCCGCTCCGGCCGCAGGTCGTGGCTCTCCAGGAGCTCACGCCCGAGATCTCGGCGGCCATCGACGCGAGTGACGAGATCGACAGACGCTTCCCGTACCGGATCCTCGAGCCGCGTGACGACGTGCGCGGCATGGGCATCCTCAGCTCGATTCCGCTGCTGGAGGGCGCGTATGGCGCGTTCCCGATGCTCCTCACCGCCGGCCTCGTGATGCCGGACGGGTCACGGCTCGATCTGGTCAACGCGCATCCCCTGCCGCCGAAGATCGCGACGATCGCGGGCGTTCCGGTGAGCCTCGACGCGCGCATCCGCGACAAGGACCTGGGCGACGTCCGTGCTGCCGTGGACCGGGCCGAGGATCCCGCGCGGATCCTGCTCATCGGGGACCTCAACACGACGCCGTTCGAGCCCGGGTTCAGCCTCGTCGCGACCGGACTCCACGACCTTCACGCGGAAGTCGCCACCGGCACCGGCTTCACGTGGCGGCCGTTCAGCCTGGAGCCACTCGGCCTGGGGCTGCTGCGGATCGATCACGTCCTCGCGGGCGAGGATCTCCGGCCGGTCGCGGCGGCCGAGGACTGCTCGATCGCCGGCGACCACTGTCGCGTCACGACCGTCATCGACGTGCCGGAGGCGGACTAGCCGGACGGCCTCGGCGCCACCCGCTCGGGGTGGGCGTAGATGTTGAAGCTGTCGCCGCGCAGGAAGCCGACGAGCGTGACCCCGAGGCGGTCCGCGGCCTGGACCGCGAGGTCGGACGGGGCGCTGACCGCGGCGAGGATCGGGACACCGGCGACGGCCGCCTTCTGAACCAGCTCGAAGCTCGCCCGGCCGCTCACGAGCACGATCCGGTCGTGGAGCGGCAATGCGCCGGCGAGGAGCTGACTCCCCACGAGCTTGTCGAGGGCGTTGTGCCGACCGACGTCCTCCCGGACCGCGACGAGCCTGCCGTCGGGCGCGAACAGGCCGGCGGCGTGGAGCCCGCCGGTCTGCTCGAACACGGCCTGCGCGTCGCGAAGGGATCCGGGCAGGCCGATGACCGTGTCGGGGTCCACGGCCGGTCCAACCGGGATCGGGTCGCACCGGACCTCGACCTCGTCGAGGCTCGCCTTCCCGCAGATCCCGCACGAGGCCGTGGCGACGAAGTGGCGCGTCGCGACGGTGCTCGGGTCGAACGCCCGGGCGAGGTGGACCGTGATCTCGTCATCGGGACGGCTGCTCGTCGCGGGGTCGGCGTACGTGAACCCGTCGATCGTCTCGGCGTCGGCGACGAGCCCCTCCGTCCGCAGGAACCCGGCCGCCAGCTCCGCCTCGTGGCCGGGCGTCCGCATCGTCACGGCGACGTCGGCCGGCTCCTCGCCAGGTCCTGCCGCGCGGATGGCGAGCGGCTCCTCGCCGCTCAGGCGGTCGTCGCGTGCCTCGAACGTACCCGCGCGGAACGCCGTGACCCGGACGCGCGTCGCCTGCCGCTCGATCGAGGGCGGCTCGGCGTCCACTGGCCGGCGGTTGAGCGTCATCGCGGCGATCGTACCCGTGGCGGTCGGTGGCGCCATTCCTCGAACCCCCGCCGGGACGCGCCGCCGGAACGTCGACCGCCCCATACTCGGGTCATGGCACAGCCGCCCGTCCTCGACGCCGTGCAGCGCGCGTTTGTCGCACACGCTCGTCGCGCGACCCTCGCGACGACCTCCCCCGACGGCCGCCCTCGCCTCGTCCCGATCTGCTTCGTGCTGTCGCCTGACGACGACGCGATCGGCCGCGCCCGGCTGTACATGCCGCTCGACGAGAAGCCCAAGCGCGACGCCGATCCGCGCCAGCTCGCCCGTGTGCGCGACCTGCTCGTGCTCCCCCAGGCGACGCTCCTTGTCGACCACTGGGACGAGGACTGGACGCGGCTCGGGTGGGTCCGGCTGTACGGGACCGGCGAGCTGCTCGAGCCGGAGCCACGCGAGGTCGAGGAGCATGCGGCCGCCGTCGCGGCACTTCGCGACAAGTATCCCCAGTACGCGGACCAGGGCATCCACGTCCGCCCGATCGTGCGGTTCTCGATCGACCGCGTGGTGGCGTGGGGGACGCTCGAGGGCTAGCCCGCCTGCTCGATCTCGTCCAGGAACCCGAGCAGCGTCTCGGTGAACCACTCGGGCCGCTCGAGGCTCGGCAGATGGGCGACGTCCGGCACGTCGATCCGTCGTGCGCGGGGGACGCGTTCCGTGAGGAACCCCGCCTGGATCGAGGTCGCCGGGAGATCGAGCAGGCCGACGATGGCGAGCAGCGGGACACGCAGCGTCTCGAGCCGGCGGAAGGCGGGGGGGTCGAGGACGATCGGCTGCCCGTCGGGCTTCTCCTGGACGTACGTCTCGAGGCACATCGCGCGTACCAGCGCCCGAACATCCGCCGGTGCCCGGCCCGGCGGCTGGCCCAGCCCGTCGACCCACGTCGCCACGTCGAGGTCCGCGAGGCCGGCCCAGTCCTTCGCCTCGGCCAGCGCCTCCTCGCGCTCCCCCAACGCCAGCTCCTCTGGCGTGTCCTCGATCTCCGCCCCGGACACACCGCCACACACCCATACGACGCCGCTGATCCGATCCGGAAACTCGAGCGCCGTGTCGAGGGCGATCGCGCCGCCTCGCGAGGACCCCACGACGACCGCGCGGTCGATCCCCGCGGCGTCCATCACGGCGACGGCGTCCGCTCGGTTCGAGAACGGGACGGCGTCCGTGTCGGTCCGCCCGAACCCCCGGCAGTCGTAGCGGGCGACGCGGTGCCGCGCCGCGAGCGCGTCCCACTGCGGGTCCCACATCCGACCGTCGGCGATCCCGGCGTGGATCAGGACGACCGCAGGGCCATCCCCGGCCCACTGCGCCCACAGGCGGCCGCCCGGGACATCGATGTGCCCCTCGAACCCCTCGCCGGTCACGTCGCCGTCGCGCGATCCAGGTGCACCGCCTTCGCCACCGGCCGCAGGCAGTGTGTCGACGACATCGCCTCGACATACCCGCCCTGGTTCAGGATCGCGACGAGCTCGCCCTCCGCGACAGCCCCCAACGGGTAGTCCTCGGCGAACACGTCGCCCGCCTCGTTGATGTGGCCTGCGATGGTCACGACCTGCGTTCGCGGCCGGAGCGGATCGCGCACGGGGAGCACCTCCTGCGCGTACCCGTAGATGAACGCGGAGCAGCTGACGTTCCAGCCGAGATCGAGTCCCACGAACGTGACGCCGCCTCGCCGCTCGACGGTCACCACCTCGCCGAGCAGCACGCCGGCGTCCTTCATGATCCAGTCGCCCGGCTCGAACGCGACCGTGACGTCGTACCGGTCGAGATGCCGCCGCACGACCGAC
>DATFQL010000030.1:0-6068 GCA_035264305.1 Candidatus Limnocylindrales bacterium
GGTGGCAGGACCTGCTCGAGCTTCGCCAGGGCGCGCAGGGATGTCTCGCCGATGCCGGTGACGGCACCGCTCGTTGCCGTCCGCAGGCCGATGGCCACGGCAACGGCCTCGTCGTCCTCCAGCAGCAGCGGCGGCATGGACGTCCCGGCCTCCAGGCGGTAGCCGCCGATCGACCCGCGGGTCGCGTGGACCGGGTAGCCGAGATCGCGCAGCCGCTCGATGTCGTTCCGGACCGTGCGCGCGCTGACCTCGAGCCGGTCGGCCAGCTCCGAGCCCGTCCAGTCGCGCGGCGTCTGGAGCAGCGAGAGCAGGCGGAGGAGTCGCGACGACGTGGACATCGCGACAACTATAGGCGCCATTAGGAACGGTCCTGACCTAATCAACGCCGAGACTGGGCTTGCCCACACAAACCCGAGCAGTGAGGTGCTCCTCATGTCCAGCCCAGCGACCCAGGCCTGGGGCGGCGTCGACCGTCCGCCGATCGAGCTTCCGCATCCCGTCCGCATGCGCGTCCTCGGCGCGGTCATGGTGGCGGTCTTTCTGTCGGCCCTCGACCAGACTGTCGTCGGGACCGCCCTGCCCACGATCATCACCGACCTCGGCGGCAACGGCCTCTACACGTGGGCCATCACCGCGTATCTGCTGACGGCGACGATCAGCGGGCCGCTCTACGGAAAGATCTCCGACCTGTTCGGTCGGCGGCCGGTGTTCCTGTTCGGCATCAGCGTGTTCATGCTGGGCTCGGTGCTCGCGGGCCTGTCACAGGAGATGTGGCAGCTGGTTGCCGCCCGTGGGATCCAGGGTCTCGGCGCGGGCGCGATCTTCCCCCTCGCGATGGCGACGATCGCCGACCTCTTCTCCCCGTCCGAGCGCGGCCGCTACCAGGGGCTGTTCGGGGCGGTGTTCGGGCTCTCGAGCCTCCTCGGTCCCGCGATCGGCGGGCTCATCACCGACACCATCGGCTGGCCGTTCGTGTTCTACGTCAACATCCCGATCGGCCTCGTCGTGCTGTTCACGATCCGCCGCTACCTGCCCGCATACCACCCCGCCGGCGAGCGTCCGAAGATCGACTACCTCGGCGCCGCCCTGTTCACCGGCGCGCTCGTGCCGATCCTGATCGGGCTCACGAACAAGCAGTCCGCCGATTGGACGGACCTCTCCGTGGGCGGGCTGATCGTGCTCGGTGCGCTCGTGCTGGGCGTGTTCGTGTGGGTGGAGTCGCGGGCGGCCGAGCCGATCGTGCCGCTTCGGCTGTTCCGCAACCGCGCGTTCACGATCTCGGTCGCGTCCGTGTTCCTGGCCTCGTTCGGGTTCTTCGCGGCCGTCGTGTTCCTGCCGCGCTGGTTCCAGGTCGTCGGCGGCGCATCGGCGACGATCTCGGGCTACCAGATGCTGCCACTCCTCGGCGGCCTGATCTTCAGCGCCGTCGCGGCGGGTCAGATCGTCGCGCGGACGGGTCGCTACCGGCTCCTGATGTTCGCGGCGCTGGTGACGACGTCGATCGGGCTCGGGCTGCTCACCCAGCTCCGGGCCGATACGCCGCTGCCGCTCCTGTGGGCATCGATGCTCATCACGGGCATCGGCGTGGGCCCCACGTTCGCCGTGTTCCCGCTGATCGTCCAGAACAGCGTGCCGATCCGCCACATCGGGGCGGCCTCGTCCAACCTGTCGTTCTTCCAGTCCGTCGGGGGGACGGTCGGCCTGGCGATCACGGGCACGGTGTTCGCAACATCGCTGTCGCAGCAGATGCCCGCGTCGATCGCCGGCGCCGGCGTCCCGCGCGAGGTCGGGCAGGCGCTCGCGGGCGGCGGGGTCGCGGGGCTGACGGGCGTCGGCGACCTGGGGGCGACGATCCTCGCGTCCCTGCCGGCCGGGGCCCGCGCGCTCGTGGAGCCGTTCATCCCCGCCATCGTCGGCGCCGTCCACGAGGCGTTCTCGCTGGCGACCGCGAGCACGTTCGTGGTGGGCATCGCGACCTGCCTTGTCGCGGCCGGGCTCGTGCTCGCCTTCCGCGAGGCGCCCGCGACAGCGGCAGCGCATGCCTGGGAGCCCGAGTCCGAGGCCGCCGGCGGTGCCGCCGCCTGATCTCCGACGTTTCTCCTCTGCGTTCCCCGGTGCCGGGCGTCCATGTGGGCGCCCGGCACCTCCGCGTCCACGGGTGTGCCGGAACGACGCGCTCGCGGGCCGCGCACGAACGACAGCGTGGTACGCTTCGCCAGCCAGTTAGCGCAACCCTCGTGCGGCCGCCCCTTCTCGAACCGGCCGCATGTCCGCCTCCTCCGTTCGAGATCCCGGGAGGCGCCCCCATGACCACGGGCACCGTCAAGAAGCTCGTGTCAGAGCGTGGCTTCGGGTTCATCACGGCCGAGGACGGCAAGGAATACTTCTTCCACAGGAGCGCGCTCGCGCCCTCGCTCGACTTCGACCGCCTCGCCGGCGGCGAGAAGGTGCAGTTCGAGATCGAGCAGGATCCCAAGGGCGCGCGGGCCCGCAACGTCGAGGCTGCCTGATCCCCGCGCGGGCCGATCCTGAAGCTCACGTGGCTGACGGCTCGAGCCCCTCGCCGGACGAGGACGCCATTCCGCGGGTGATCCGCAATCACCGCCGTTTCGCGCTGAGCGAGGTGACCTTCGACGGTGAGCCCGTCGGCGGTGCAACCATCGACACGTGGGAGAACGCCGCCGGCGCCGTCTTCTGGGCGGCGCGGGTGCTGATGGCGCCCCGAGACGTGCCGGCGTCGGGAGCACTGGCGGGCAGGATGCGCGATGGGCGGATCGTCGGCGGACGGGTCGCGCTCAGCGGACCCGGGCCCGGCCCTCGTCCGCGAGGGGCTGTCCTCGTCGAGTGGCATGGGGTGAGCCCGCTCAATGCCGACGCGGAGGGCGAGGACGCCTGACGTCCGTGCCAGGTCGCCTGACCGCACCACGCGATCGCGTCAGCCGAAGATCGACAACGGGCAGTAGCTCGTCACGATCCAGTTGGGCTGGTCGACGATCTCGCTGATCCGGAGGTCGCCGGCGACTGACAGGAGCAGATACGCGTCGAGTGGCGTGAGACCCTGCTCCACGCCCAGTCGGTCGATCATCCGGCGCACCGCCTCACGAGCCGCGGCGAACAGATCGGGCCCGACGCCGTCGGCGGCGAGCCAGCCGGCCGTGTTCGTCGAGGTGCCGAGCGGTCCCGGCGTGCGGAACTCCGGCCCCGCGACGGAGACGTCGCGGCGGACGGTCAGGCGGACGGTCGCCCGCATCGGGGTCTCGATCGCGGTGCCACACACCTCGCCGTCGCCCTGCGCCGCGTGCCCGTCGCCGAGGCTGAACAGCGCGCCGGGGACCTGGACCGGAAGCCACAGCCTGGACCCCGCGGTGAGGTGGCGCGTGTCCATGTTCCCGCCCGTGACGTCGGGCGGGATCGTGCTCCTCGACTCACCCGACGGCGCCACGCCGAGCTCGCCGCAGAACGGGGCGAGCGGGACGCGCACCCCTGGCAGGAGGTCTCCCGCGGCGTCGGCCAGGCGCGTGATGCGGAGATAGGGCTCGGGAAAGTCGTCGGCGAGGAGGCCGAATCCGGGGATGTTCGCCGTCCACCCCCAGTCGCCGGGCTCGAACGACAGCAGCTCGACCTCGAGCGTGTCGCCGCGCTGCGCCCCGTCGATGAAGATCGGGCCGGCGACCTGGTCGACCTGATCGAACGCGAGGGTCGCGAGGCCCGCCGTCGTGGACGAGGCCGTGATCTGGCCGTTGGACGCATCGAGCGCGTCGAACGACACGACATCCCCGGATCCGACGGTCAGCACCGGCGGGATCGTCTTGTCCCACGCGAGGTGCCACTGGTCGCGGCCGACGTGTGCCCTGGGGCGGGTTGCCATGCGAGCCTCCGATGCCCGAGCTGCGCGAGGGTCTAGGACAGGTCTTCGGGGAGCACGGCGAGGACCATCGCCGATGCCGGACCGCCGAGCCGCATCTCGAGGCGCGCGGAGGCGTAGGCATATGCCTCGAACGGCTCGAGACCCCGGTCCTCGACCAGCCACGCCCAGGCGCGGTCGACGGCGTGCTGGTGCGCCGTCGCGAGGTCGTCGCCCATGCCGAGGAAGAGGATGGACCTGTCGCGGCGGAGCACCGGGTGCGAGACGGGCGAGTCCTTGAGGAGCGTCACCCGAACCGTCGACGCACCTGCCGACTCGAGCGACACCCAGGTCGGCTCGCCGCGGCCCATGGCCGCGTGATGATCACCGACCGAGAGCAGGGCCCCGGGCACCTCGACGGGGAGGTCGACGGTCGTGCCCGGGCTCATCTCCCGGAGATCCATGTTGCCGCCCCAGTGGGACGCGGGCATGAACGTCGACCCCACGCCGGACGCGGGCGCGAGCCCGATGCACCCGATCATCGGGTCGACCGGGACGCGCAGGCGGTCCGAGATCACCGCGACGCCGTCCTCGAGCGGGATCTGCTTCGCGACCGTCTCCTGCGTATACCCGCCGAGTGCCCCAAAGCCCGGCAGCCACACGCTCCAGCTGCGATGGATCGCGACGTCCAGGATCTCCACCCGGAGTGCGTCACCGGGCACCGCGCCCTCGACGTACACCGGCCCGGTGACCCGGTTGAACGTCTCGAGGCCGATCGCGTCGAGCGCCTCGCCCCGCGACAGCCGCTCGTACGCGATGTCGCCGGTCTCGAACCGGATCGTCGCGCCGGTCGGAACCGTCGCGACCGGGACGTGATCCGGGCGGAAGTCGACCGTGTGCTGCGCCTTCGTGAGGGTGAGATCCGGCGTCATGACGAGGCCTCCGGGTGCTGAAGGAGGGACACGGGGTCGATCGAGGCGTCCTCGGCGGCTGCCGCGACGGCGGCGGCATCGAATGACGGATCCGTCGCCAGCCAGCAGCGGCTCGCGCGGCCGCGAGCGAGCTGTACGAACGGCGGCGTCGTCTCGCACCGATCGTGGCGCAGCGGGCAACGGGCGCGGAACGGACAACCCTCCACCTGGGCGAGCTCCGCCCGCAGCTCCCCGCGCGCGCGTCCGGCACGGCGTCCTGCACGCGCGGTCTCGCCCGGGATGGCCGCGAGCAGTGCCTCGGTGTACGGGTGACGGGGATGCTGGAACACGGCGTCGACCGGTCCCTCCTCGACGATCTCGCCGAGGTACATCACCGCGATCCGGTCCGCGGTGTGGTGCACGACGGCGAGATCGTGCGCGACGAACAGGTAGGCGAGGCCGCGCTGTCGCTGGAGGTCCTCGAGCAGGTTGATGATCTGCGCCTGCACCGACGCGTCGAGGGCGGATACGGGTTCGTCCAGGACGAGCAGCTCCGGGTCGACGGCGAGTGCCCGGGCGATCCCGACCCGCTGCCGCTGACCCCCCGACAGCTCGTGCGGATAGCGGCCCGCGATCTCGAGGCCGAGCCCGACGTCCGCCAGGAGGGAGATGACCCGATCGCGTCGCTCCTTCCCGCCCCGTCCGATCCGGTGGACGGTCAGCACCTCGCCGATCGCCGCGCCGATCGCGATGCGCGGGTTCAGCGACGAGTACGGATCCTGGAACACGATCTGCATCCGCTCCCGGAGGCGTCGCAGCGCGCCTGCCGTGGCGCCGCGCACGTCGATGCCGTCGAAGATCACCGTCCCCGCGGACGGCTCCACGAGCCGAAGCAGCCCGCGTGCCGTTGTCGTCTTCCCGGAACCGGATTCGCCGACGAGGGCGAGCGTCTCGCCCCGGCGGATCTCGAACGAGACGCCCCGGACTGCCTCGAACGACTTCACCGGCCGGCGGTTCGCGCGGTCGCCGATGGTTCGCTCGCCGGCGAAGGCGACGCGGAGGCCTTCGACGTGCAGGAGCGCCGGCTCTGCCGGAGACCCGAGCGCGCCACGGCCCGAGGGGTCGAGCGCGGCAGTCACGTCGGTCCCTCCCACGAAAGGACGAGGGTCCCGGCGACGAGCTCGTCCGAGCGATGGCAGGCCGCGAGCCGCCCGGGGACGGTCTCGAGGAGCGGCGGAACCTCGGCTCGGCAGCGGTCGAGCGCCGCCGGGCAGCGCGGTGAGAACGGACAGCCCGGGGGGACGTTGGCGGGG
>DATFQL010000031.1:0-4476 GCA_035264305.1 Candidatus Limnocylindrales bacterium
CATCGGGTGGCAGGGGGATCCCGACGCCCGTCGCGGCGCACCGGTCGGCGTTCTCGGGCTGGTCGGCCGCGACGGGCAGCAGGACGAGCGGGACGCCCGCGGCAAGCGCGGCGAGCATCGTCCCCGATCCGGCGTGGAACACGAGCGCGTCTGCTGTCGCGAGCAGGCGGGACATGGGCAGCCAGCGTTCGACGTGGACGGACGGCCCACGGTCGCCGAGCGCAGCCGGGTCCCAGTCCTGCCCGACTGTCGCAACGACCTCGATGTCGAGCAGTCCGAGTCCGTCCAGGATCCCGACGAGGGCATCGGTCCGCCCGGGGAGCATCGTGCCGAGCGTGACGGCCACACGGTACCGTCCGGGCGGACGGGTCTGGAGCCAGGCCGGCTCGCCACTCGCGATGTCGTCCAGCGCGACCGGCCGAAGTGGGACCGATGTCGACGGCGGCGGGTCCGCGGGGTTGACGAGCGACGCCGGCCGGGTGGTCAGGTAGCCGTGGCGGTGCCAGCGCGCGAGGTCCGGGTCGAGCGGGAGCTCGAGCGACACCCGGAGCGCGTTCAGCGGCTCGGCGGACAGACGCAGCCCCGTCCCGCGCCACGCCGTCGCCTGGAGCGCGAGGTGCGGGATCCCCAGCCGCTCCGCGGCGATCCACGAACCCTGTTCGCTGTCCTCGTGGATGACGAGATCGGGTGACCAGTCGCGGGCGAGCTCCAGGATGGCGGCGGCGAGCTCCGGCGCGAGGATGCCCGCGAACGCCCGTCCCCAGATGACCGCGGCGAGACGTCGGCCGGTCAGCCCTTCGCGGCCCGGCACCTGCGCGAACACCGACGGCAGATCGGGGTGGCCGGCAACGAGGTGGCGCAGCCCGAACCGGGCGAGCGGGGCGGCGACGCTTGCGCCGCCGATGACCGCGACGTCGTGCCCCGCGTCGCGGGCGGCGACGGCAAGCGGCAGCAGCGGGAGGACGTGGCCGAGTGCGGGGTTCGTCGAGAACGCGATCCGCACGACGGAGCTGCTCCTCAGTCGCGGAGGAGGGTGCGGAGCGCGGCCTTGACCCGGTCCTCCAGCCCGGCGCCCACGGTGGCGTCGTTGACCGCGAGCCGCGACGCCTCGCGCGCCTCGCCCAGCGAGTACCCCAGCGCCTGGAGCGCGGCGACCACCTCGCCCTCCGACGCGGTCGACACGGCCGATGCCGACCCGGCCGCGACGCCTGCCGCGGAGACCTTCTCCTTGAGCTCGAAGATGATCCGCTCGGCGAGCTTCTTGCCGATCCCCGGGATCGAGACGAGCACCGCCTGGTCCTGCATCAGGATCGCGAGCTGGAGGTCCGCGGTGGGCCGCGAGCCGACGATCGCCAGGGCGACCTTCGGGCCGACGCCGGTGACGGTCAGCAGCAGGTTGAAGAACCCGAGCTCCTCCGCGGTCCGGAAGCCGAACAGTGCCTGCTGGTCCTCGCGCACGAGGTGGTACGTGTGCAGCTTGAGCGTCCCCGCGGGCGTCGCCGTGGCGAGAACGGACGGCGCGGCGAACACGCGGTAGCCGATGCCGCCGACCTCGAGCACCAGCGAATCGACCGCGATCGCCCCGACCCGCCCCTCGACCGACGCGATCACGGCACGGACGCGGGCTAGCCGCGACCCCGCGATCCGGCGGCGGATTTCGCGGCCCGCGCCTCGCCCGCCAGCGCCTCGCGGACGGCGCGCTCGTACGGGGTCTCGCCGCGCACGATGGGCGCGATGGCGGCCCGATCGAGCACGCCTGCCCTCGCCGAACCGGTGCCGCTGTTCGCCCGGTCGCCCGTCCGCTCCGCATTCGCGGTCGAGATCGCGATCGCGAGCGCGTCCGCGGTGTCGTCGGGCGTCGGCACGTCGGCGAGCTCGAGGATCACGGCGACCATCCGCCCGACCTGCTCCTTGTCCGCGTTGCCGTACCCGGTGACCCCGACCTTGACCTCGTTGGGCGTCGCCTCGCGCACGGGGATCGCGGCCTGAGCCGCGGCGAGCAGCACGACGCCGCGGGCCTGGCCCACGCCGAAGGCGCTCTGCGCGTTCTTCGAGAAGAACAGCCGCTCCACCGCGAGGAGGTCGGGGTGATGGGTCTCGATGAGCTCGGCGACGCACGCGTGGATCGCCGCCAGTCGCTCGGGGAGCGGCAGGTCCGGGGAGGTCGTGAGGGCGCCGTAGTCGACCGCGCGAAGCGTTCCGCCGCGCCGCTCGACGATGCCGTAGCCCATGGTCGCGGTCCCGGGATCGATCCCGAGGATGATCACCCCGCGAGCTCGGCGAGCACTTCCTCGGGGATGTCCACGTTGGTGGTCACACGCTGGACGTCGTCGAGATCCTCGAGCAGGTCGACCATCCGCATCGCCTTGCGGACCTGGTCGGCCTCGAGGTTCACCGGCTGCTTCGCGAGCATCGCGGACTCCGCGCCGTCGACGTTCACGCCGGCGGCGTCGAGCGCCTTGCGCACGCCCTCGAGCTCGGAGGGCTCCGTGTAGATCTCGATCGGGTCGGCCTCGGTGTCGACATCGACCGCGCCGGCATCGATGGCGGCCAGCGCCACGTCGTCCGGGTCGCTGCCGTCGCGGACGACCGTGATCAGGCCCCGGGCCTCGAACTGCCACGCAACCGCGCCCGAGCCCGCCAGCTGGCCGCCGGTCTTCGCGAAGATCGACCGCACCTCGGCGGCCGTCCGGTTGCGGTTGTCCGTTGCCGCCTCGACGAGGACCGCGACGCCGCCGGGCCCGTAGCCCTCGTACACGATCTCCTCGAACTGTTCCGCCTCGCCACCCCCGGTCGCCTTCTCGATCGACCGCTTGATGTTGTCCGCCGGCATGTTGATCGAGCGGGCCTTGTCGATCGCAAGGCGGAGCCGGTAGTTCGCGTCCGGATCAGCCCCGCCTGCCCGCGCCGCAACGGCGATCTCGCGCGCGACCTTCGTGAACATCGCGCTGCGCTTCGAGTCGTTGACGCCCTTCTGGCGCTTGATCGTGGACCATTTGGAATGACCGGACATCGGGCGCGAGTATACCGACTATCATCGGCCGGAAGGGTTCGTCGCCCGGGCGCCCGAGCGCCCCGCCCGCGTCTCCACAGCGGGCCCGCATCGCCGTTCTGCGCACCATCAGCGCCAACCGTTCCGTCGGGGCCGGGGCCGGTCCGACGGTTGCACCGAGAGGAACCGCGCGCGATGACGTTGAAGAGCCACGACCTCGCCCACATCCGGAGCGTCGTCCTCGCGGGTCACGCGGGCGCGGGCAAGACGACGCTCGCCGAGCAGGTGCTCTTTCGAGCCGGCGCGATCCCGAGGCTCGGCCGGGTGGACGACGGCACGGCGCACCTCGACCATGAGCCCGAGGAGCAGAAGCAGCACCGGTCGCTGAGCCTCGCCGTCGGCACGTTCGAGCACGGCGAGCACGAGATCACCGTCGTCGACACGCCGGGCTACCCGGACTTCGTCGCCGAGATGCTCCAGGGGTTCCACGCCGCGGATGCCGCGCTGTTCGTGATGGACGCGTCGGGTGGCGTGGAGGCGGGGCTCGAGGCGGCCGTCAAGGCCGGACGGTCGACCGGGACGGCCGCGTGCTTCGTCCTCAACAAGTGCGACCGCGAGAACGCGAATCCGTCGGCGGCGCTCGACGCCCTGCGGGCGGCGTTCGGCAACAAGATCGCGCCGCTGCACCTCGCGATCGGCGCCGCTGACAGCTTCACGGGCTACGTCGACCTCGTGCACCGAAAGGCCTATCGGTTCGACGGCGGCGCGGAGGTCGAGATCCCCGTCCCGGACGACCTCGCCGACGAGATCGCGCGTCGCCGCGATCAGCTGCTCGAGGCCGCCGCCGAGGCGGACGACGACGTGTTCGAGAAGTACCTGTCCGAAGAGGAGATCAGCGACGCCGAGCTCGACGCGTGCCTCCACAAGGGCGTTCGCGAGTCGGTTCTCGCGCCGGTCCTCGTCGCGTCGGCGACGAAGGGCATCGGCCTCAACGCCCTGCTCGACGCGATCGTGCGCTACCTCCCGTCGCCCGAGGAGGAGGGCCCGTACACCGCGACCGATAAGGCAGGCAACGAGGTCGAGGTCCCCGCCGACGGGAACCAGCCGCTCGTGCGCGTGTTCAAGACCGCCGCGGACCCGTTCGTCGGGCGGCTGACCTACCTCCGCGTGTTGTCGGGGACGCTCAAGAGCCAGGCGGCCGTGTTCAACTCGACGAAGGGTGAGGACGAGCGGATCGGCCAGCTGCTGTACCTGCACGGCAAGGAGCAGGAGGCGGCCCCGGAGCTCCGGTCGGGCGAGATCGGGGCGGTCGCGAAGCTGGGGATCACGGAGACGGGCGACACGATCACGACCCGCGACGCCGGCCTCCGGCTGGCACCGATCGACTTCCCGGAGCCGACCCTGCAGGTCGCGATCGACCCCATCTCCAAGGCCGACCTCGACAAGATGGGCCCGGCGCTCCAGCGCATGCTCGAGGAGGAGCC
>DATFQL010000032.1:0-24278 GCA_035264305.1 Candidatus Limnocylindrales bacterium
TGGCCGCGACGGCGATCCCGGTCAACGCCGCCGGCAGGAGCGCCCCGACGAACGCGCCCGGATCGGCGCCACCCTCGGCGAGCACGTGGACGAGCCACCCCGCCGTCGTGCTCTTGCCGTGCGTCCCCGCGATCGCGACCAGGGTGCGGCGGACGGCCGCGTCCGCCACGACCTGCTGCCACGGCTCGAGAGGCACGCTCGCGTCCCGCGCCGCGCGGAGCTCGGCGTTGTCGGGGTCGACGGCCGTCAGCGCTTTCGTCACCGCGAGGCGGGCTGGCCGCGCTGCTGCGGCAGTCACATGGGCGGGGTCGTGGCGCTCGGCGACCGGGATGCCCTGCGCGGCGAGTGCCGGCGTGTAGGGGCTGGGTCCGCCGGGATCGCAGCCGTCGACCGACGCGCCGGCCCAGGACGCAAGGAGCGCCGCGGCGGAGGCGCCGGCGCCGGCGGCCCCGACCACGTGGATCCGCTCGCCGGGCTCGATCGGTCGCGCGTCGCGTGCGGGCGCCAGCCCCGCGCCGACGGCCGCCGCGCCGCGGACGGTCATCCCGGCGTCATGCGGCGCCACCGGACGGAGCCGCCTCGACGCGTGCGAGTAGCTGCTCGATCGCGGCGCGCGCGCTGTCGCGCTTGTTCTCCGCCCGGTCCCCCGGCCACACGTAGCGCCGCACCTCGGGACTCCCGAGCCCCGCGACGGCGACGTACACGAGCCCGACCGGCTTGTCGTCCGTGCCGCCGTCCGGCCCGGCCACGCCCGTCACGCCCACACCGAGGCCGGCATGCAGCCGATCGCGCGCACCTTCTGCCATCGCGACGGCGACCTGCGCCGAGACCGCACCGTGCGCTTCGAGCGTCGCGGCCGGGACGCCGAGCAGAGCCTCCTTGACGTCGTTCGCGTACGCGACGATCCCGCCCCTGAGGTAGGCCGACGACCCGGGCACCTCCGTGAGGACGTGCGCGACGAGCCCCCCGGTGCACGACTCGGCCGTCGCCACCGTCACCCCCGCCGCGATGCACCGCGCCTGGAGCCGCGCCGCGAGCTCGACGAGCGGGTCGGCCACCGTCAGCTGCGGTTGGTCCGGACGGGGTCACCGCGCGGCTCGAACCGCCACGTCTCGGGGTTCCCCTTGTTCGACATCCGGCCGAGGTCCTTCCCGTTGAGCGTGAAGTATGTCGAGCTCGACTTGCCGGTACGGACCTCGATCGCTCGCTTCGCCGTGAACGTCAGCACCTTGCCGGAGTTGAACACCTTGCCCCCGCTGCCGGTCACCTTCGAGACCTTGCCGTCGACCCAGACCTTGATCCACGCGCGGCCGTTCTTGACCTCCACCACGAGCGTCACGCCCTTGTAGCGGATCGCGATATCCCGGGTGACCGTGGTCGCCTTGCCCTCGGCGGACGTCGCGGTGACGCTCACCTGCCACGTCCCCGTCGACAGGCCGAGCGCGGTCTCGAACGCGCCGTCTGCCTCGACCGCCACCGTCTTCGGCCCCACCGTCGCGCCCTTCCCGCCCGCGGGCGCCACCGACGACGGCTGCCCCGCGACCGGTCCGCTGTAGGTCGCCGACACGGACACCTTCGTCGCGTTCGTGGTGGACCCCTTAACGGGGATCGCGCCGTTCTCGAACCGTGCCCCATCCGCCGGCGAGTGAATCGTGAGCGTGGGCGCCTCGAGCACGACGAAGGGCACGGTGATGAACACCTTCTCGGTGCTCTCCGACGGCTTCATCGTCTCGGGGTCGACGGCGCTGATCGTGAACTCGTTGCGCCCCCGGCGAAGCTGCACCGCGGCCGTCCAGCGGCCCGTCGCATCTGCGGACACGCGGTACGGCTGCTCGCGGCCGGCCTCCTGGATCGTCACCGTCGCCTTTGGCGTCGAGGTCCCTGCGAGCGTGAACTGGGTCGCGTCCTCGCTCACCTCGAGCACGGCCGTCGCAGGCGACGTGACCTCGAGGGTCGGGGGCTTCGCGAAGCGGACGAGCTGGATCCCGATGTAGACGGCGAACACGCCGATGAGGACCGTGAGCAGCGCGCCCACCACGATGACCGGCGAGAACGTCAACGCCCGGCGCGGCGCGGCGAGCGGGCGCGGGACGGCGAGCACGGGCTCGTTAGGGACGGCCGAGTCTCCGCGCTCGTGGCGCCACTGGCGGATGACGTCGTCGGGATCGAGGCCCAGGTACAGCGCGTAGTTGCGCAGGAACCCCTTCGTGTACACCGCCCCCGGGAGCTCGGCGTACTCACCGGCTTCGAGTGCCTGGAGGTAGCGCGCCCGGATCTTCGTGTCGCGCTCCGCGCGATAGACGTCCACGCCCTTGTGTTCCCGGGCCTCGAGCAGGCGTTCCGGCAGGGTCGGCCCTTCCGCCGCGAACCCGCGCTCGGCGCGCCCGTCCGCCCGGCCATCGAGCCGGCCGCGGCGAACGTCGTTGCGGGCCGTCATCCCTCGTCCCCGTCCTCGGCAGGGCCCGGACCGTCGTCCCGACGCAGGACCACCCGGGCGGTCGAGCCGTCGAACGCCCCGATGTACCCCCGCGCCTCGAGCTGATCGATGATCCGAGCAGCCCGGGCATAGCCGATCTTGAGACGCCGCTGGAGCAGCGACGCCGAGGCGCGATCGTACTCCCGGATGACGCCGATGGCATCAGGCAACAGTCGGTCCGCGTCCTCGTCCGCGACGTCGTCGACCGAGCCCGTCGACTCCTCGTCGTTCTGGATGATCGACATGTCGTAGCGCGGGTCGTCGATCTGGTTGCGCCAGTGGTCGGTGACCTTCGCGATCTCGGGATCGGACACGAACACGCCCTGGAGGCGCATCGGCCGCGGCAGGTCGGACGGCTGGTAGAGCATGTCGCCGCGGCCGATGAGGTCCTCGGCGCCGGGCTGGTCGAGGATCGTGCGGCTGTCGATCTGGCTGGCCATGGCGAACGCGATCCGGCTCGGGAAGTTGGCCTTGATCAGGCCCGTCACCACGTTGACCGAGGGCCGCTGCGTGGCGAGGACCATGTGGATCCCCGTGGCGCGTGCCTTCTGCGCGAGCCGGACGATCGGATCCTCGACGTTCTTGCCCTCGCGCATCATCAGGTCGGCGAGCTCGTCGATGACGATGACGATGTACGGCAGGCGGTCGGCCGGATCGACCCTCGCGTCGTTGAACGCCTTGATGTTGCGTGCCGTCGCGCCCGCGAACCGCCGGTAGCGGTTCTCCATCTCCCCGACCGCCCACTTGAGCGCCGCCTTGGCCCGCTCCGGCTCGGTGATGACCGGCACGAGGAGATGCGGCAGGCCGTGGTAGCCCGCGAGCTCCACCCGCTTGAGGTCCATCAGGATCATCCGGACGTCGGTGGGGGTCGCGTTGCACAGGATCGACGTGATGAGCGCGTTGACCATCACCGACTTGCCCGAGCCCGTCGCGCCCGCGATGAGGAGGTGGGGCATCTTCGCGAGGTCGACGGCCTGGGCCCGCCCCGCGACGTCGCGGCCGAGCGCGAACGTGAGCTGCGTCCCGGACGCCGCGAAGTCGACCTCTTCGAGGATCCGCCGCAGCGCGACGACGTTGAACTCCTTGTTGGGGATCTCGATCCCGACGGCGCTCTTGCCGGGGATCGGCGCCTCGATCCGGATCGACCGCGCCGCGAGCGCCATCGCGAGGTCGTCGGACAGGCCCTCGATCCGGCTGACCTTGATGTGCGGCGCGGGCTGGACCTCGTACTGCGTGACCACCGGGCCCGCGTTCCGGCCGACGATCCGCGCCTCGATGTCGAAGCTGCCCAGCTTGCGGACGATGATCTCCTCGTTCCGCGCATGGACCGCGTCCGCTGCCGCACCGGCCGCCGGGAGCACGGCCTCGCCCGGGTCCAGCAGGTCGTGGGGCGGGATCGACCACTCGATCATGTCGCGGGTCGGCGGCAGGTCCGACGCGTCCGTCACGTCCTCCGGATCGCGGCCGATGGCGCGTGGGTCACGGGGCGCACGCGCGCCGTCACCGGACGAGGTGCTGCCGTTCGCCGCGCCGACCGCTCCGGCCACACCGGCGGTCGCCACGCCGGCGGCACCACCCGCGCCCGCGGCACCGGGCACGCGGACGGGGGCGAATGTCGACGACGTGGGACCCAGCGACGGCACGGCCACCGGGATCCCGGGGTCTGCGCCGTCGCCCCATACGCCGGTCTGGCCGGGCGTCTCGGGCACGGCCCCTCGTTGTCCCCGGCCGCGCCGCGCGGCCTCGACCGGCACCGCCGTGGCCGCGGCGGTGAGCGGGGACCCGTTCCGTTCGGGAGCCGTCGCCTCGGCCGGCGCCCGCGTCGTCTTGTCCTGGAACGTCGAAGCCGCTGCCTTCGCCCCGCGAGTCGCCGGCGACAGCAGCGATCGCAGCGGGAGGTCGAGCGCGATCAGCAGTCCCGCGACGCCGAGGCCGACGAGGATGACGAACGCGCCGGGCGTCGTCAGCGCAGGTTCGAGCAGGTCGGCGAAGAACCGGCCGATCGAGCCCCCGCCCCGGTCGACGAGGACCTGGAACGCGCCGAGCAAGCCCGCGTATGCCATCGCGATGCCGAGCAGCGTCCGGCCCCATGGCGCGCCCGGCTCCTTGCCCGGCCCCCACTCCAGGTACCAGCCGGACAGGAGCAGCACGCCCGGCAACAGCCACCGGCCGGTGCCGAAGTACGGCACCGATACGTCACGCCAGCCGTCGGTCAGTGCCCCCTGGCCCGGGAGCAGGAGCGCGATCGCGGTCACCGCGCCGAGCACCAGCAGGACGATCCCCACGAGGGATCGGACGACCGCCGGCGAGAGGCCCAGCGAGAGCCTTGGCAGGGTGATCCCGCCCCTCGACCTGCGCGCGGCGGAGCGCCGGCGCGTCGTCGAGCCGGAGCTGCGGGAACGGGACGATGACCGCCGCTGGGCCACGCTCAGACCTCGACCACGACCGGAAACACCATCGGTCGGCGCTTGGTCTGCTCGTACAGGAAGCGCGACACGCCGTCCTTGATCTGGCTCTTGAGGAGCGCGATCTCGCTGATCCGGTCGCCTGGCTGGTCGACGGCCTCGCGGATCCGGCGGACCGCCTCCTCGATGATCGGGTCCTCCTCGTTGCCGTGCACGAAGCCGCGGGTGATGATCTCCGGCCTCCCGACCACACGGCCCGTCTGCTTGTCGACCTGGACGACGATCATGAACATGCCGTCGTTGGCGAGCGCTCGACGGTCGCGCAGGACGATGTCGCCGACCTCGCCCACCGACAACCCGTCGACGTAGACATACCCGGCGGGGACGGGCATCCCACGTCGGGCGCTGCCGTCGGCGAAGATCTCGATCGGCGTCCCGTTCTCGATGATGAACACGTTCTCGGGCAGGACCCCGGTCTCGATGGCCAGCCGGCCGTGCTGCACGAGCATCCGGAACTCGCCGTGCATGGGGATGAAGTAGCGCGGCTTGGTGAGCCCGAGCATGAGCTTGAGCTCCTCCTGGCTCGCGTGACCGGACACGTGCGCCCGCTTGATCGTGTGATAGAACACGTTCGCGCCGGCCTTGAACAGGTTGTCGATCGTACGGGCGACGTACTCCTCGTTGCCCGGGATCGGGCTCGCGGACACGATCACGGTGTCGCCCGGCTGGATCTCGACGAAGCGGTGGTCGTTGTTCGCCATCCGCGCGAGGCCCGCCATCGGCTCGCCCTGGGCACCCGTCGTCGCGATCACCAGCTTGTTTGCCGGGATGTCCTTGATCCGGTCCTTGCCGATGACGTTCGAGGGGACGTACTTGAGATACCCGAGGTCGGTCGCGATCCGGAAGTTCTGCTCCATGGACCGGCCGATGACCGCCACCTTGCGGTCCATGTCGGCCGCCGCGTCGAGCACCTGCTGGATGCGCGCGATGTTCGAGGCGAACGTCGCCACGATCACCCGGCCGTCGAGCGGCTCCATGATCTCGCGGAACGCCTCGCCCACGATCCGCTCGGAGGGCGTGTAGCCCGGGTTCTCGGCACGGGTGGAATCGGACAGGAGGGCGATCACCCCTTCCTCGCCGAGCCTGGCCAGGGTATGGAAGTCGCTCAGCTTGCCGTCGACCGGCGTGTGGTCGAACTTGAAGTCACCGGTGTGGACCACGGTTCCGACTGGCGTCCGGAGCGCGATCCCCATCGCGTCGGGGATCGAGTGCCCGATCCGGAAGGCGACCGCGGTGAACGGACCGATCGCGAGCTCGTCGCCCGGCTCCAGCGCCATGACCGGGTTGTTGTGGAGCTTGTGCTCCTTGATCTTGTTGCCCAGCAGGCCACGCGCGAGCGTGCTCGCGTAGACCGGGACGCCGGGGAACTCGGGCAGGACGTAGGGCAGCCCACCGACGTGGTCCTCGTGGGCGTGCGTGATCAGGAACGCGCGGACCTTGGCGCGGTTGTCCTTCAGGTACTGGACGTCCGGCACGACGAGGTCGATGCCGAACATCTCCTCGTCCGGGAACATCAGGCCGCAGTCGATGACGACGATGTCGTCGCCGTACTCGAACAGGTACATGTTCTTGCCGATCTCGCCCACCCCGCCGAGCGGGATGATTCGGAGCGGCACGTTCGGATCAGGCATCGGGCAAGGGGTCCATCCGGTGGCTCGTCTGTGGCTGGGTCAGAAGAGGGTCAGCTGCGCTGCGTCGTCGGGGGCGGGATCGGCCTGCGCGACGTGGGACGTGGGGATCGGGCCCCCGGCGACGGCGGCCGTGGTGCCGGGGAGCGCAGCAGGGGCCGGCGTCTCCGGCGCGCGCTGGAGGCGGGCAGCGGGCTCCGCCGGCGTCGCGGGTCGATCTCGGAGCTTCCGGGCAGCCCGCAGCACGGACGGGACGCGCGAGACGTCCTCGAAGCTCGACTGCTCCACCCCGCTCGACCTCAGCGCCGCTGCGGGGTGGTACATCGCGAAGGCGAGCGCGTTCGCCGCGCCGGTCCCGGGATCCACCGGGTGGGTCGTGCCGTGGACCTGGCCGATCCGGGCGCCGGGGATGAACGCCTGCATCGAGAACCGGCCCAGCGTGACGACGACCGCGGGATCCAGGACCCGCAGCTGCGCTCGCAGGTACGGGGCGCATGCCGCGATCTCGTCGGGCTGCGGGTCGCGGTTGTCCGGCGGGCGGCACTTGACCACGTTGGTGATGAACACGTCGTCACGTCGCCAGCCGATGCTCGCGAGCAGGCGCACCAGCAGGCCGCCGGCCCGCCCCACGAACGGGCGCCCCTCGCGGTCCTCGTTCAAGCCCGGCCCTTCGCCGACGAACACGACCTCGGTGTCGGGGTCGCCCTCGCCCGGAACGGCTTGTGTCCGGGTCTCGTGGAGGCGGCATCGAGTGCACGCCCGGACCTCGGCCCCGATCACCTCGAGCGCCGCCTGGCGCTCGTCGCGCGTCACGCGGTGCGCCCCGCGGCTCCCACCGGTTGTCGCTCGCTCGCCCTGCGGATCCAGCCGCGCTCGACGAGCACCTCGGCCAGCTCCACGGCATTCGACGCCGCGCCCTTGCGCAGGTTGTCCGACACGACCCAGAACGCGAGGCCGCGGTTTCCGTCGACCGACACGTCCTGGCGGACCCGACCGACGTAGATCTCGTCGGTGCCGGCCGCCTCCGTGGCGAGTGGGTAGACGTTCGCCCCCGGGTCGTCCTGGACGACGACGCCCTTGACCTGGCCGAACAGCCGCCGCGCCTCGCCCGGCGTGATCGGGTCGCGCGTCTCGACGTGGACCGCCTCCGAGTGGCTCACGAACACGGGCACCCGCACGGCCGTGCACGACAGACGCAGCGCCGGCAGGTGGAGGATCTTGCGGCTCTCGGTGACGACCTTCCACTCCTCCTTCGTGTACCCGTTGTCGAGGAACACGTCGATGTGCGGCAGGGCATTGAACGCGATCGGGTGCGGGTAGACGTTGCTGACCTTGGGGCGTCCCTCGGCGTGCGCCTTCACCTGCTCCTCGAGCTCGGCGATCGCCTTGTGGCCGGTGCCGGCAACGCTCTGGTACGTGTCCACCACGACCCGCTCGAGGCCCACGCTGTCGCGGAGCGCCATGAGCGGCGGCAGCAGTTGCATCGTGGAGCAGTTGGGGTTCGCGATGATCCCCTCATGCCCCTCGAGGTCGTCCGGGTTCACCTGGCTGACCACGAGCGGCACGTCGGGGTCCATGCGCCACGCGCTCGAGTTGTCGATCACGGTGCAGCCGCGCCGGGCAGCCTCGGGCGCGAGCTCCTTGCTCGTCCCGCCGCCGGCGCTGAACAGCGCGATGTCGACGCCGTCGAAGGCCTCGGGGCTGGCTAGGCCAACCGTGTGGTCTGTGCCGCTGACCGTCATGGTCCGACCGGCCGATCGGGCGGATGCCAGCAGGCGGAGCTCCGTGATCGGGAGCTGCTTCTCGAGGAGGACCTGGACCATCGTCCGGCCCACGGCGCCAGTGGCACCGACGACGGCGACGACCAAGGAGCTCGGGCTGGCTCGAGACACGGTCCGACCTGCTAGCGATACGTTGTCGGGCACCGCGGGAGTATACCAGCGGGTCTCCTCGATTCCCCCTCCGGCGAACGGCGCGACGGGCGGTCAGGGACGGGTTGGCAGGTTCGTCTGGAGATCGAACGAGAGCTCGGCGCAGACCGCCTGCGCGATCTCCGCGAACTCGCGGGCGGCGGGCGAGCGGTACCGGTCGCGATGCCACATCAGGGCGATCCGGCGCGGCTCGAGGTCCGTCGGCAGGATCGCGATCAACGGGTCGCTGGTGTCGACGGCGAGGAGGGGCACGAGCGCGCTGCCCAGCCCGGCGCCGGCCATCGCCTGGACCGTGCCGTTGTCCTCGGAGCGGAACACGAAGTTCGGCTCGCTCCCGGCGGCGCGCAGCTGGCTCTCGACCCACTTGGTGCTCCGGCACGATCGGAAGCCGATGAGCCGCTGCTCCCCGATCAGCTCGATCGAGGGGACGTCCGTGGTCGTCGCGAGTGGCGATGTCGCCGCCACGACGAGGACGAACGGATCGCTCAGCAGCTCGACGCCGTCGAACGGGCCCTCGGGCAGCGGCAGGACGCCGAACGTCAGGTCGAGCCGGCCGGGCTCGACCATGTCCATGAGGCCTTCGTCGCTGTTGGCCTCCATCAGCTGGACCTCGACGCCCGGCCACGCCACGCTGAACCGGCCGATGATCGCCGGGAGGATGCGCGTGCCGACGCTCTGGTACACGCCGATGCGCAGCCGCCCGGTCTCCCCCGCGGCGTACGCGAGAAGGTCGGCGCGGGCCGCCTGCAGCCGGTCGGTGATCGATTCCACGTGGCGCAGCAGCAGCTGCCCGCCTTCGGTCAGCTCCACGGTCCGCCGGCCCCGACCGCGATCGAACAGGCGCACGCCGAGTGCCGCCTCGAGCCCCATCACGTGCTGACTGACCGCCGACTGCGTGTAGTCGAGCGCGTCCGCCGCGCCGTGGAACGACCCCTCCTCCGCGACGGCGCGGAAGCTCAGCAGCTGGCGAAGGCTCAAGTCCGACAGCGCCTCGGGCAGGACCCGGCGGCGCTGGGACGGCGAGACCAAGTAATCAGTTGTCATGATCACTTATAAGACCACATCGGATTGCTGTTATCAACCTTCGAGCACACGATATGGCCATGGAACTCCTCATCGCCCTCCTGCTGACGGCCCTCATCGGCGTCCTGGCCCAGGCAGTTGGTGATGACTCCCGAGACGCCGACACCCGGTCGACCCAGGCCAGCTGGTAGACAAGCAGCCGACACAGCCCATCGACTCGGCCGCACACGAACGCCCCTGGGACCCCGGTCCCGGGGGCGTCGGCCGTTTGGGGGAGGCCGTGCCGTGGTTCCTGGCACTGACGAACGTCCATGCCGCGACCCCACCCGCGTCGGTCGAGGAACGGCTCGAACCCGCCCACCATGCGGTGCATGGAAACCTTGTTCGTGCTCATCCTCATCGTCGCCCTGGGCCTGATCGCCCAGGTCGCCGGGACCGACTCCCGCGGCTTCGACCGCCGGGCGTCGTACTGACCACCGCTCCTCGACACGAAACGCGCCCCCGGCCGACGACCGGGGGCGTTTGCTTGTCCGCGGCGCGCCTCGGCCGCCGCGCCTCCCGCTGACGCGCGGCTGGCCCTTCGCTCGCCCGCCGTTGCTCGCCCTCCGGAAGCCCTTTTGCCTGTTGTTCGTCGGGCCCACGAGGACGAGGCGTCCCCGACGCTGTCCGGCGTCGCACACTTGCCAAACCATTGGTGGTCGAGCACTGGCGGTCGCCAACTGGCAACGAGTCAGAGCACGACTCCTCGTCGCGCACGGGAGGCGCGTGGATCGGCAAACACGCGCCAGACGACTGACTGCCGGTTCTCGGCGGGATTCCGCTGAGCGCAGGCTCGGCGCGGCGGCATCGGATCGGTCGAGCAGTCGTGCTCTGACTGTGTGCAGGAAACGCGGCGGGCGCCGATGCGGGGCGCCAACGCGGGGCGCGAACGCCGCGGCACGCGAACGCCGCGGGGCGCGAACGCGGGGCGCGAACGCCGCGAGGCGCGAACGCGGGCGAACGCGAACCAGCCGCGCTGCGACCGCAGGCGCCCCCGGAACGAGAAACGCCCCCGGGAGTCGAAGCTCCCGGGGGCGTCGCGGTGACGAGGTTACTTGGCCAGGTGGCGCTGCATGGCGGCCTTCCGGGAGAGGTTGACGCGGCCCTGGCGGTCGATCTCGGTGACCACCACCATGACCTCGTCCCCGACCGACACGACGTCCTCGACGGACGGCACGTGGTAGTCCGCGAGCTCGCCGATGCGGACGAGACCCTCCCGGCCGGGCAGGATCTCGACGAACGCCCCGAAGTTCATCAGCCGGGTGACCTTGCCGAGGTACAGCGCGCCGACCTCGACGTCCCGCGTGAGGCTGTTGATCCAGTCGATCGCCTTCCGCGCGTTCTCGCCGGAGACGGCGGCCACCTCGACGGTGCCGTCGTCCTCGACGTTGATCTCGGTGCCGGTCTCCTCCTGGATCTTCCGGATCATGGACCCACCCTTGCCGATGATCTCGCGGATCTTCTCGGGGTTGATCTTGATCGTGGTGATCCGCGGGGCGAAGTCCGACATCTCCTCGCGGGCGCTCGGCAGGACGGAGGTCATCTTGTCGAGGATGAACAGGCGGGCGGCGAGCGCCTGCTTGAGCCCCTCGCGGATGACCCGCTCGTCGATGCCCTTGACCTTGATGTCCATCTGGAGGGCGGTGATGCCCTCCGACGTCCCGGTCACCTTGAAGTCCATGTCACCGATCGAGTCCTCCTTGCCGAGGATGTCGGTGAGGACGACGAAGTTGCCGGTCTCGCCGTCGAGGACGAGGCCCATCGCCGCGCCGGCAACAGGCGCCTTGATCGGCACGCCCGCGTCCATCAGCGCGAGGGTCGAGCCGCACGTCGATGCCATCGACGTGGAGCCGTTGCCCGCGACCACCTCGGACACGAGGCGGATCACGTACGGGAACTCCTCGTGCGTCGGCAGGACCGGCAGCAGCGCCCGGGCGGCGAGGTTGCCGTGCCCGATGTCGCGACGGCTGGGGCCGCGCATCGGCTTGTTCTCGCCGGTGCTGTACGGCGGGAAGTTGTAGTGGTGGAGGTACCGCTTCTCGGTCTCGGCGCTGATGGTGTCGATCCGCTGGACGTCCGAGGACGCGCCGAGCGTGGCGACCGTCAGGGCCTGGGTCTGGCCGCGGGTGAACAGGCCGGAGCCGTGGGCTCGGGGCAACAGGCCCACCTCGACCGAGATCGGGCGGATCTCGTCCGTGGCGCGGCCGTCCATGCGCAGGCCCTCGCCGAGGACGAGCTCCCGGACGGCCTTCTTCTGCACGAGCCCGAACAGGCTCTTGCTGAAGCGGGCTTCCCGGCGGGCAGCCTCGAGGAGCCGGTCCGACTCGACCTTGTCGGTGCGGGTGGCGCGGATCGCGGTGGCGATGCCGTCCTTCAGCTGCTTGACCCGCCCGGGCAGGTCGTTGCCGAACCAGATGAGCAGGTTCGCGGTCGCCTCGGCATCCGGGAGCGCGCGGTGGCTCTGCTTGAGCTCGACGCCGAAGAAGCTCGCGAGCGTCGGCAGCTTGTAGTTCTCGACGTCGGGATATCCCTCGCGGGCGATGACGAGCGTGTCCAGGTAGCGGCCCTGCTCGATGCGCCTGCCGTCGGCCTGGGCCGCCTCGAGGAACCCGATGTCGAACCCGACGTTGTGACCGACGACCAGGGAATCGCCGACGAAGTCGAGCGCCTTCTGGACCGCCTCGGCCGCAGTCGCGGCGCCCTTGACGTCCTTGTCGGTGATGCCGTGCATCTGGTTGCCGATGATCGGCCGGCCGGGGTTCACGAGCGTCGACCAGCGGTCGGTGATCTTGCCGCCCTTGACGCGGACCGCACCCACCTCGACGAGGTCGGCCATCTTCGGGTCGGTGCCCGTGGTCTCGACGTCGACGACGACGAACTCGCCGCCGCGCTCCGCCAGCTCGGCGAACGTGAGCACGCTGTCCGTCGCGGGCTCGATGTACGGGAGCCGCTTCGGCTTGCCGACGGCCTCGCGAAGCTGGTCCTGGATGTCGATCAGGGGGGCGATCGACCGGTGGGCGAACATGATCGCCTCGGCCATCACGTCCTCGGGCAGGATCTTGACGCCTGCCTCGACCATCATGATCGCGTCGCGGGTGCCCGCGACAACGAGGTCGAGCTCGGACTCGACGAGCTGGCTCGTGGTCGGGTTGAGGACGAACTCCCCGTGGATGTAGCCGATGTGGACCGCGCCGATCGGGCCCTGGAACGGGATCTCGCTGATCGTGAGCGCAGCGGACGCGGCGATGGTGCCGAGGACGTCCAGCTCGTTCTCGTGGTCCGTGGAGAGGGTCGTGATGACGATCTGGACGTCGTCCTTGTAGCCCTCGGGGAACAGCGGGCGGATCGGGCGGTCGGTGAGGCGCGCCGCGAGCGTCGCGGCCTCGGACGCGCGGCCCTCGCGCTTGATGAAGCCACCGGGGATCTTGCCGGCCGCGTACATCCGCTCCTCGAAATCGACGGTGAGCGGGAAGAAGTCGAGCCCGGGGCGGGGTTCGGACCGGTTCGCGGTCCCGAGGACCATCGAGTCGCCGTAGCGGGCGGTGACGGCGCCGCCGGCGTTCCCGGCGAGACGGCCCGTCTCGAGGATCAGCTGACGACCGCCGAACTCGATCTCGAGCGTGGTGGGAGTGGGCACGTGTGAACGACCTCCTTGGTCGTGATCGGGAGATGGAGTGACCTGCGGCGGGTGGAGCCGGGGCCTCGAGGCCAGGAACCGGATGCACAAGACCCCGGGGCAGTGTCCCGGGGTCCTGGATGCGAGTCCTAGCGGCGGAGTCCGAGCGAGCCGATGACGGCCCGATAGCGAGTGGCGTCCTTCTTCACGAGATACGCGAGAAGTCGTCGGCGCTGACCCACGAGCTTGAGGAGGCCGCGACGCGAGTGGTTGTCCTTCGGGAAGCGGCGGAGGTGCTCGGTGAGATCGCGGATCCGCTCCGTCAGGAGCGCGATCTGGACCTCAGGCGACCCGGTGTCGCCGTCCTTGACGGCGTACTCGGTGATGACCTCTTGCTTCTTCTCCCGCGCGAGCGGCACTCGATCCTCCGACACGAACGTTGGCGTGACTGTATTACCTGTACTTCGACCGGCGGAGGATAACAGGGGTCGCCCCGGACCGGCAAACGTGGAGCGTGCTCACGCGAGCGTCATGGCGAGGTCGGGACGGAGCGCGAACGGCGGCAGCCACGCCGGAATGCTCGAGAACGGCAGCACGTCCGGGTGGAGGTCGATGCCCAGGGCGTCGCGCATGAACGTGCGCCGCGCCGCGATCCTCGCCCACGCCTCCGGGTACGCGTCGGCGAAGGCCGCCCGGAGGCTCTCGTCCGCGATGCCGATGCCGTCCTCGATGTTGGTCGTGAACCATGGCGTGCCGGTCGCCGGGATGATGTCGACCTGGAGCGCCATGCCCGAGCGCAGCTCGACCGGCGAGCCCGGCCAGATCGGCGAGCTCACCCACTCGTCGAGGTGGAGCTGATGCCCCGGGTTGAGGAAGATGCCGAAGAACGGATCGCCCAGCCGCCGGTCGATGATCGCCTGGAGCTCGCCGCCCGTGACGCCGATCCGGAGCGCGCCGTACCACTCGGCGACGGCCTCGACATACGGCGCCACGAGCCGCTCCACGTAGTCGCGGACGCCGGCGGGCAGGTCGTCCGGTCCCTCGGCCACCCAACCGGCGCGACAGTTGAGCGCGCCCCAGATTCCGAACGCGACCGTGAACGGGTCACCACGCTCGATCGGGCGGTCGCTCGGGCTGAGCAGCCCGAACCTCGCCCGCGGCCCCGCCGTCAGCATCAGGTGGCAGGACAACGGCGTTCCGTCCCAGCCGAGCAGCGCGACCGCCTCGGCTTCCGTCATCCCGGGCCGCAGTCCTTCAAGCAGCGCTCGTACCCCCGTCGAGGTGCGCGCCGCTGCGTGCTCGAAGGCCGCCAGCTGGTCGACCGTGTTGATGACCCGCAGCCCGTCCGCCGGGTCCACGAGCAGGTCGTTCGCGTTGTCCACGAGGCCGCTCGGCCCGACCAGCGTGCGCAGCGCGTCGGCGATATAGGCCGGGACTTCGAGGAGCGAGCGGTCGGTGAATGGCTTCCATCCGAGCAGGCCGACCCGTGACCCGTGCCCGATCCCCTCCCCCGCGAGGATCTCGCGCAGCGGCCGCGACCGGTCGCGTGGCTGGTTGGGCAGGCTGAAGTCCTGGAACAGCTCGACCCGCATCGGCAGTGGCGCGGCGCCGGCCGTCGCGCGGCACTCGTTCCCGACGAGGATCGCCGGCGGCAGGTCCCGGCCGACGACGAGCAGCGCCTCCTCGAACCGGGGGTCGAAGCCCGTGAGGAACGAGAGGTTCGCGCTGTGCTCCCGATCGGCGTAGACGACGAGGTGGTCGAACCGGCGGCCGGCCGCCCGCGTCCGCAGGGCGTGGAGTCGCTCCGCGTAGCGCGCATCGGGCAGGTCGGGACGCGGTCCCGGCGCACCGAAGTCGGGCAGGTCGACGCGTGCGAGACGGGCCCTCGTCGTCATCCGCCATCCTCCGTCCCCGCCGGCGTCGAGGTGTGCACCTCCGTCGATCCTCGCTCCAGGATCACGAACCCGTCCGCTGCCGCTCGCTGCCACGGGCCGACCTCGCCGTCCGGCCAGGTCACCCGGAGCTCCGCCTCGGTCGCCGGTCCCAGCCCGACCGTCGTCCAGCCCAGCTGGCCGCTGAGGTGGCCCCCGCCGACGACGACCTCCCGTCGGCCGAGGACGCGCTCGCCGACGCGCGTCTCCACGACCGCGCCGATCGCGTCCCGGTTGCCGCCCGGCTGCCGCAGCCGCCACGCCAGCCAGTGCCCCATCGGCGCCGGCGCTTCCGACGTCCCCGTGCCGACGTTGCGCCACACGCGCACGGGTGCGCTCACGTTCACCTCCACGAGATCCAGCAGCCCGTCGAGGTTGAGATCCGCGAGCGCCGCGCCGCGACCGCGGTCGAAATGGGCGATCCCGGCCTCCGCCACGGCCTGCACCCACGACCCGTCCGGCTGGCCGAGATACAGGTCGCTCGGGTCCCGTGTCGCGTAGTCGGGCAGGACGTTCACGTTGCCCTTGGACACGAACAGGTCCATGAACCCGTCGTTGTTGACGTCCTGGAACTCCGGATGCCAGGCGGTCGACGGGAGGGGGTCGCCGCCGGTCGCCGGTCTGGTCCCCTCGATGCCGTGCTTGTTGGCCAGGTCCCGGTAGGTCGGCTGGGCGGGACCGGCGAGCAGCGTCTGCAGCGTGTTCGGGCCCTGGCTCGTCAGGTACACCTCGGGGTACCCGTCCCCGGTCACGTCGTAGCTCGCGATTCCCATGCCCCACAGCTGGAGCAGCGCCCAGCCGTCTTCCGCGGTGTACAGGCGCGGCGGCGCGTCACGCTCGATGCGCCACAGCTGCTCCTCACCGTGCTCGGCGTCGTAGTAGTGGCGGTCGTTGCTCACCCGCAGGTCGCGCCGCCCGGACCCGTCCCAGTCGCTGAACAGCATCGACAACGCGCAGTAGCCCGGTGCCAGGGCGATCGGGTCCCCGTAGGTCACCCCCGACGAGTCGGGGGGGAGCAGCTCGTTGGTCCCACAGGTCGTCCCGGGCTCCCCCGATGCATCGAGCTCGAGGTAGGTTCCGAACGCGAGGGTCGGACGGGCCGCGTCCCCCTCCCACGTCGCGCTGAACGCGCTCCCGAACCCCCGGGTCGGCGTCGCGTGCCACGCCTCGTCGGCGCGTTCGAAGCGACACGACCCGAGCCCCCGGAGGAGCTGCGACTGGCCGACCCGCAGAACGGCGAGGTCTGTCATCCCATCCGCGTCCACGTCCAGCGGATACGCGCCGGTGACGCCGGTGAGGTCCGTCGTCGCGGCGCGTACCCGCTCGAACGTCACGCTGCCACCGATCCGGCTCGTGTTCCGGTAGACCGCGGCGGGATGCTCCCCGCCCGCCGCGTACACGTCGGGCCGGCCGTCGGCGTCGCAGTCGAGCACGGCAAGCCCGCCTCCAACGTCGTATGTCTCATCCCCGTCGTACGTCTGGACGAGCCCGGCGGACGCCGTCTCCTCGACGAAGTGCGGCGACCCGAGCGCGGTCGTCGGCGGCGACGGCCCGAGTCGCACCGCGCCTGCGGCGAAGCCCCCTGCGAGCACGACCGCCGCGAGCAGGACGAGGAGACCCGCGACGAGCAGCGGCCGACGACTCATCGGCCTCCGTGGCCCTGAGCCCCGGGGCGCCGCCGTGCTTCCGGCGTCACGACCCGGCCGTGCCCGCGTAGTACTGCCGGGCGAGCGCCCACGCGTCCTTGCCGCACTCGGCCCCGATCACCCGCCCGTTGAAGTCGTCCGCCGGGATATGGATGCCGCCGTACAGCCGCGAGACGCCGGCAAGGTCTGCGGCGTCGAAGTACGTCGCGGCCTGGAGGACGACGTCGGTGCTCGGCCCGTGCTCGACCGTGAGCGTCCCCTTCGGCTTCGTCCACTCCCCCAGCCCGCCGGGAAAGTACTCGCTGCCCGTGAACGCGGTCAGGACCTCGGCCGCGGCCCGGCTGAACGTGCTGTGGCCCGAGGCGAAGCCCTGGAACGCCGGGGTCACGAACGTCGGGAGCTGGTACGGCACCCAGGTCGACGCGAGGATCCAGTGGACGCCGCTCGTCCCCGTCTTCGGATCGGCCGGGTTGCCCGCCCATGCCCGGATCGCGATCTCCCCCTCGTGTCCCGCCAGCGCCGCGTGGCGCTCGCCGGCGCTGGTCGTCTCGGCCGTGATGAGCTCGACGAGGTCGGGCACGAGCGGGATGCCCTCCGCGTCGTAGGACGGCAGCGACGGGTCGCTCGACTGTCCGCGACCGGCGAGGTAGCGGATCATCGAGATCGGCCGGACGGAGTCGTAGTGGCCCTTGAGGCCCCACGCGGCGATCGCGGCGTCGTGCACGGCGCCGTTCAGGGCGAGGTACAGCTTCACGTCCCACTCGAGGCGGTCCACCGCTTCGCCCTCGCCCGCGATACGGAGATCGGCGCCGAGCGCATCGGAGACCTCGTTCGCGATCACGTTCCAGTGTCCCGGCGGTGTCTCCGACTTCGGGCCGTCGGCCCAGTACTCCGTGAGGGCGCGCGAGAAGTCGCCGACCCGCACCATGTCCGGCTCGTACCGCTGTCCCGTCGCGGGGTTGACGCCGTGACCGGTCCCGTCGTTCGTGCCCAGCGCGTTGCCCCCCAACGATGCGGGCGAGATGTCGATCGTCGTGTCGGCCGCGGCGTCGAGCAGACTGCTGCGCCGGATCACCTCGACCGCCTGGTCCTTGTAGGCCTGGTCCTGCGCCGGCGTGCCGCCGAGCAGCGGCGGGGAGCCCGGGTCCATCGGCACGCCGTCGGCCCCGCCGTCCGGGATCCCGAAGCCCACGACATGTCCCCAGTGGGGGCCGACCGCCTGCTGGACGCCGTTCTCGACCGGGATGCCGTTCTGGGAGACCATGTGCTCCAGCTGGAGGGGCTGCCAGCGGTTGGGATCCTTCATCGTCGTGCCCGGGTCCTTGACGACGAGGGGGTCGTTGACCGGGACGTAGTCGGCGGCGGCGTAGCCGTTCGCCTGGTTCGACCCATCCTCCATCCCGTGGGCGATGACGGCGGCGGCGATCCGGTTGCCCACCGCGGCCGGGGTGTCCCCGTCGACGGTCGTCACCGTGAGCGGATAGCACAACGTGTCCATCACGTCCGCGAACTCGCCCAGCGAGTCGGCCCCACCGACGGCCTTGATGAAGCGGGCCGAGAGCACCCGGTACGCCGCGTAGCTGATCGCCTCGTCGCGCGCGGCGGAGACGTCGTCCGCCTGGACCTTGTCCTTGTAGACATAGCCGTTCGCGACCGGGTCGTAGGCGGCCCACGCGTCCCACATCGCGACCGACGTATGGAACAGGTTGCGCGCATGAACCGGCGGGTTCGGCAGGGCGCGGCGGATCGCGTCGAGAAGCGCCTCGTCCCAGCGCCGGGCCACGGTCCAATCCGCGTTCTCAGCCGGTGCGGGGCACGATGCGTCGGGGACGGCGTTGCGGACCACACCGACGCCCAGGGCCGTCACCGCGATCACGGCGACGAGCACGGTGGCGACGACCGCGCGACGGCCGGGCCTGCGTCGGGTGGACGGTGCCCCGTGCGGCCGGTTCGCATGGGCGCCGAGATTCGCGCCCGCGTCCTCTCCCCGCACCTCGTCGGTCACCTCAACCCCTCCCTGTCGCCCGAGCGCATCGCGCAGGATCGCCGTCGCCGGGTCATGATCCCCCACCGGCCGCGAAGACGCGCTCGATGATCCGAAGGTTGGCCACGGCGTCCTCGGGGGGCACCGGGACGGGCGTCCCGTCGAGCACGGCCGAAGCGAACGCGTCCGCCTCCGCCGCATACGGGTCGAGAGCCGGGAGCTCGAGGATCTCCTCGCCCGGCGCGACGGGCGGATCGCCGCCGGCCACGACGCGGACCCGGGTCGCCCGGTCGGGCGGGATGTTGAACGGGATGTCGATCGAGATCCGGCCACGATCGCCGTAGATGTGGACGCGCTGGTCGGTCTCGACCCTCGTCGACACCGTGAACGTCGCGGTGCCGTCGCCGAACGCGAGGATCACGCTCGTGAGCACGTCCACGCCCGTGGCTTCGTCCCGGACGACCCGGGCGAGCACGTCGTCGGGCTCTCCGGCGAACAGCATCCTCGACAGGTTGATCGTGTAGCAGCCGATGTCGTACAGGGCGCCGCCCCCGTACGCCGCGATGTTGCGGATGTTTCCGGTGTCGTCGTTGTAGTACGAGAACCAGCTGTCGACGGCCCGGACCCGGCCGATCCGGCCGGTCGCGAGCGTCTCGCGGACGGCGACCCACGACGGGTGCTGGCGGTACATGAACGCCTCCATCAGCGGCACGCCCGTCTCGCGCGCCGCGTCGACCATCCCCTGGGCCTCGGAGGCGCTCAGCGCGAGGGGCTTCTCACACAGCACCGGCTTGCCGGCGCGCAGGGCCGCGATCGTCCATTCCGCGTGCAGGTGGTTGGGCAGCGGGATGTACACGGCGTCGACATCGGGGTCGCGGAGCAGCGCCTCGTACGTGCCATGCGCCCGCGGGATGCCCAGCTCTCGAGCCACCACATCGGCGCGCCCGGCGACGCGCGAGGCGATGGCCACGACCTCGCCGCGGGCGGAGCGACGCATCCCGGGGATGACCTTGCGCACCGCGATGTCCGCGGTCGACAGGATCCCCCAGCGAAGGCGACCCTCGGCGCTGCCCCTCGACGTGCCTCCGGTTCCGACCGCCCGCGCCGGATACATGGCCATCCGGTCCTCCTCGTTGGCCATGCGCTCCTCCTCGTTGCGGGCAGCGGGCCTCGCCGGCCGGAATGCCGCGCGGGCTTGACACCGCTCGGTGCGTTGCGAGAGTCTGGCACACGTTTGCAAGAAAGGAACACAAACCTTGCGACTCGGTCGGGTCGAGGTCGGTCAGCGCAGTGAGACGGTGCACCGCGCGAACCTGTCCGCGATCGTTCGCGGCCTCCATGACGCAGGTCCGATGTCCCGCTCGGAGCTGGTGGCTGCGACGGGACTGACCCGAACGTCGATCCGGGGGCTCGTCGTCGAGCTCGCCGGTGGAGGCCTCGTCCAGGAAGCGCCGGCCGTTCGCCACGGCACGCCCGGGCGTCCATCCCCGGTGGTCCGGATCGCGCGCGATGCCGCCGCGGTCCTCGCCGTCGAGGTGCTCGTCGATTCGCTCGCGGTGGCGATGGTCGCGCTCGATGGCCGCATCGTCGGGATGGAGCGCGTCCCGCTGCCCCGGGGCGACAGGTCCGTGGAGATGGTCGTCGGCCACATCGCGAGGCTGGCCGACGTCCTGCGGACCCGCACGAGCGCGGACATCGCCGGCGTGGGGGTCGCGGTCGCAGGCGTCGTCCGCCGGCGGGACGGCCTCGTGGCGATGGCGCCCAACCTGGGCTGGGTCGACGCGCCGCTCGGCGATCGCCTCGCCGGCGCGTTGGGCGTGGACGTGCCGATCGTCGTGGCCAACGACGCGGACCTCGGTGCCCTGGCCGAGCACCTTCGCGGCGCCGGCGTCGGCGTGGAGGACCTGGTCTACATCTCGGGCGAGGTGGGGGTCGGCGGCGGCGCCATCGTCGCCGGCCGTCCGCTCGACGGGTTCGCAGGCTACGGCGGCGAGATCGGGCACCTGCCGGTGAACCCCGGTGGCTCGCCCTGTCGGTGCGGCTCGATCGGATGCTGGGAGACCGAGGTCGGCGAGGGGGCGCTGCTGTCGCTCGCCGGGCTCTCGCCGGACGCGGGGCGGGAGGGGGTCGACACCGTGCTGCGGCAGGCCGAGGCGGGCGACCAGGTGTCCATCGCCGCACTCGAGCACGTTGCCCGCTGGCTCGCCGTCGGGCTCGCGGGTCTCGTCAACATCCTGAACCCGCAGCTGATCGTGCTCGGGTCGATGCATGGCCGGATCTACCCGGTCATCCGCGCCACGGTCGAGGCGGGGCTCAGCGCACGGGCGCTCCCCGCCCCACGCGCCGTCGTGCGAATCGTGCCAGCCACGCTCGGGGCCGACGCGCCGCTCATCGGAGCGGCGGAGCTCGCGCTCGAGCCCATCCTCGCGGACCCGGCGGGCTTCCTTGCCCGCTCGGTTCCACGCCAGCGCCTCGGGAGCGCGTCATCACGACCGCCCGCGAGCACCCCAACCGGCGCGTCCCAGGGGGAACTGCCGAACCGTGTCGGGACTTCCCCGACGATGTAGCCTACGCGGGCGGTACGGGCGGTTCCTTCGATGGAATGCCTTCCGCACGATGAGGAGGACAACACGCATGGGTATGCGAAAGCTTGCCGCGATCGTGGGCATGGCCACGATGGTGGTAGCAGCGTGCGGAGGCGGCGCCGCCACTTCCGCACCGAGCGCCGGCGGCGCGAGCGTCGCGCCGAGCGCCGGGGCGAGCGCGGGGGCGAGCTCGTCCGCGGCCGCGGGCGGTGACTGCACGGTCGGCGTCTCCTGGAACAACTTCCAGCAGCCGCGCTGGGCCGCGCACGACCAGCCGAACATCAAGGACACGGTCGAGGCCGGCGGTGGCACGTACATCGACGCCGACGCCAACCTGAGCAACGAGCAGCAGCTGACCGACGTCGACACGCTCATCTCCAAGGGCGCCAAGGTCCTGGTCCTGCTCGCGCAGGACAACAAGGCCATCCTGCCGGCGCTGCAGAAGGCAAAGGACGCGGGCATCCCCGTCATCGCCTACGACCGCCTCATCGAGGATCCCGACATCCTCTACATCACGTTCGACAACGTGCTCGTCGGCAAGGCCGAGGCCCAGGCCATCCTGGACAAGGTCCCGACCGGCAACTACGTCCTGATCAAGGGCGACCCCGGTGATCCGAACGCCGCCACCTTCCTGCCCCAGGGCTGGGACGAGGCCGGCCTCAAGGCGAAGGTCGACTCCGGGGACATCAAGCTCCTCAACGGGCCTGACGGGACCTTCACGGACGCCTGGAAGACCGAGAAGGCGCAGTCGAACATGGAGGCGATCATCGACAAGGCCGTCGCCGACGGCAACAAGATCGATGCCATCCTCGCCGAGAACGACAGCACGGCGTTGGGCGTCGTGGGTGCCCTGACCTCCAAGAGCTACGGGTTCCCGCCCCTCAGCGGTCAGGATGGCGACCCCGCCAACCTGAACAACGTCGCGCTGGGCAAGCAGTACGTGGACGTGTTCAAGAACGCCAACGAGCTCGGCAAGGCCGCGGGGGCTGCTGCCCTCGCGCTGTGCGCGAACCCGGACCTGGCGAGCCTGACCCTCCCCGACGGGCTGCTGGATCCGACGGTCGCCCCGACCGCCGGCCTCGCCGCCAAGGCGTTCACGACGCCCGGCGGCACGTCCGTCCAGTCGTTCATCCTGCAGCCGACGCCGCTCACGGCGGAGAACCTGCAGGTGGCGGTCGACGCGGGCCAGATCAGCAAGGAAGACCTGTGCAAGGGGGTCGACGCCGCCACGGCGCCGCCCGCATGCAAGTAGCGGTCGAGCGACCGCGTCCCTAGCGATTCGAGCTGCGCCCCCTGGATTGTTCCAGGGGGCGCAGACATCTCAGCCGAGGGCCAGGAGGGCCGTGGTGACGAACGTGGCCGACGCGCAACCCGTTTCCGGTCAGGTCGAGCCTCCCGCCCGAACGTCCATCCGGGGCCTCGTCGCCCAGACGGAGGTCGACCTCCGGCTGTTCGGCATGCTCCTCGCGCTCGGCGCGATCCTGCTGACGTTCAACGTCCTGAGCGGCGGGAAGTTCTTCCAGCCGACGAACATGGTCACGCTCGCGGTCCAGGCCGCGGGCATCGCCGTCATCGCGACGGGGATGGTCCTCGTGATCGTCTCGCGGAACATCGATCTCTCTGTCGGCTCGCTCGTCGGGCTCATCGCCATGACGTACGCCCTGCTGATGACCGACTGGCTGCCGGCGCTCGGCATCGGCGCAGACTTCCCCTTCCGGTGGGTCATCGCGCTGGCCGTCGGGGGCGCGCTCGGCGCCGCCGTCGGCGCGCTCCAGGGCTTCATCATCGCGTACATCGGCGTGCCCTCGTTCATCGTGACGCTCGGCGGCCTGCTCTCGATCCGCGGCGTGGTGTGGTACCTGTCGAGCGGCGCGGCGGTGTCCGGCCTCGACCCGACGTTCCAGCTCGTCGGCGGCGGCGCCCAGGGCTCGCTCGGGGGCACGCTGACCTGGGCGCTGGGGATCGTCGGCTGCCTTGCCGTCATCGCCCTCATGATCAACGGCCGGCGTCAGCGCCGGAGGTTCGGCTTCCCGCTGCGGCCGATGTGGGCCGAGATCCTCATCGGCGCCGTCGGCTGTATCGCGATCCTGGGGGTGGCGGCGTTCGCCAACGCGAACCTGTGGCCGGAGGGCCTTGCGAATCGAGTTGCCGGAGAGCAGGGCTGGGGTGCCGCGCCCGAGAGCGGCTGGAAGATTCCCACCGGCTTCCCCTACCCGATCATCCTCCTCCTCGGCGTGACCCTCGTGATGACGTGGCTGGCGACACGTCGCCGCTTCGGGCGCTATGTCTATGCCTACGGCGGCAACCCCGACGCGGCCGAGCTCGCGGGCATCAACACCCGCTGGACGATCCTCAAGACCTACGTCGTGATGGGCATCCTGTGCGCGCTCGCCGCGGCCATCGCGTCGGCCCGCCTCAACGGGGCGACGCTCGACGTCGGGCAGAGCTACGAGCTGTACGTCATCGCGGCGGCCGTCGTCGGCGGCACCTCCTTCGCCGGTGGCATCGGGAGCATCCCGGGTGCCGTCCTCGGCGCCTTCGTGATGCAGTCGCTGGCGTACGGGCTCAGCTTCATGGGGGTGAACTCGCCCGGCCAGAACGTCGTTGCCGGGATCGTGCTCATCCTCGCGGTCGGCTTCGACACCTTCAACCGGCGCCGGGGCGGCGGGCGATGAGCGCGGTGCAGGGAGACACGGCGATGACGGTCGCGGAGCGGACCCCGCTCGTCGAGATGCGCAACATCAACGTCGCGTTCGGCGGCGTGCATGCCGTGCGCGAGGTCTCGATCGACCTGTACGCGGGCGAGGTCATCGGCCTCGTCGGCGGCAACGGCGCGGGTAAGTCCACGCTGATGCGGGTGCTCTCGGGCGCCCACCTGGCCGACACGGGGGACATCCTCATCGACGGGCAGCCGGTCAGCATCCGGAACCCGCGCGACGCCAAGGCCTACAACA